>NZ_JBVAYV010000010.1:0-101345 GCF_055412805.1 Pseudarthrobacter kochi | reverse complement strand
CACCTCCGCGGCTCCGCCCTCGGCTTCCGCAACCTCACCAACTACATCGCCAGATCACTCCTCGAATCCGGCGGATTCAGACCGAAACTACACTCTCAATTCTGAAGAGCCTCATAACCAGCACCGGTGGCGTGTCGTTCTGGCCCGCACCGACGGGCAGCGGCTCGTGCGGGAACCAGAGATCGCACTGGACCTGGAACCCCGGCTCGTGGACCAGACGGTCAGCCGGGTCCGGCGGCGCGTATTCGGGCCGGATCGCGGCGACCTTCGCCCGGAACAGCGACGCGGAACCAGACCAGCCCACCCGCTCCGCGAGCGTTGCGGCCGGCATCGTCGGCGTCTTCACCAACAGCTCCCGCACCCGGGGAGCAAACGCATCAAAACTCGATACCCCGGCCGCCCGCTGATACTTCGGCGCCCGATCTGACTCCAGCGCACGATCCACCGTTCCGCGGGAAACCCTCACGATCCTGCCGATCTCACGCTTCGAGTGCTTGCCCGTCGAAAACAGGTGGCGTATCTCCGCCCAATCATCCAAATTGATCACCTTCCATAATGGTCGGTGGCCCTGTTTTCAGTTGGCGTTTCTGGCCCTATTTTGGGTTGGCGTTAACAGCCTCAAATACTCAATCTACACGCAGGCTCCGGGAGACGCTGGTGAACGCGGTCATCGATTCCGGTCGTGCTGTATCCGAGACGGCCATGGCGTTCCGGATCTCGTGGTGGCTGGTCCAGCAGGTCGTCGGTGACGCCGCTCTCCGCCTTCCGGACGTGGACCTCCTGGCGCCAAGGATGCTGGGCATCGATGAGCACCGCTACCGGTCCGTGCGGTTCTTCCAGGACCCTGCCACGAAGGCCTGGACCCGGTATGAGCCGTGGATGACCACGATCGTTGATGTGGACACCGGCCAGGTCCTAGGCATCGTGGACGGACGGGACCACAAGGGCGTCGGCGACTGGCTCTTCGCCCGGCCCTTGGAGTGGCGGCTCGGCGTGCAGGTCGTCGCAATCGACCCGTCCGCGGCGTTCCGGAAAGGCGCTGCGGATGTGGCTGCCGCGCACCGCTGTCTCGGTGGATCTGTTCCACATGACCATGTTGGCCAACGACATGCTCACCACGGTCCGGCAGGGCCTGTCGCAGCAGGTTCGGGGCCGGCGGGGCAGGGCCACGGACCCGGCGTGGGCGAACCGGTTGCTGCTGCTGAAAGCGGACGAGAACCTCTCCGAACGCGGCCAGCACCGTCTTGGCGGCGTGTTCGCCGCAGAGGATCCCACCGGCAACCTCCAAGCCGCCTGGCGGGTCAAGGAACAGCTCCGCACCCTGCTGAGCACCAGTTCCCTTGTGGACGCAGGTGCGGCCAAGAACGCGCTTGCTGACCTCGTGGCACGCGCTGCGATGCCTGAAACAAACAGGCTCTACAAGACCATCTGCCGCTGGTGGGCCGAGATCGAAGTCCTCATCGTCACCGGTGCAACCACAGCCAAAGTAGAAGCCAATAACACTGCTATAAAACACATCAAGCGAACCGCGCGCGGCTATCGAAATCCGGACAACTACAAATCGCGTATCCTCTTGAGAAGTGCCGCCCGAATGGCAGCATGAGCATTCATCTCAGCAGACCATTCCCCGGGAACCTTGAAGCCTGAAAAGGGCCTACCCCGCGGCTCCAGCCTCAGACCGTCCGAACCACGCTCATCTGCGAAGGGCCCGAAAAGTTCCGGGTTCAGTCTCCCCATGATCGCGCACGCAATTCATGTCTCGGTGTCTCGTCGGGTGAGATACCTGGTGCCTCGACTAAGCAGGACCCCTCAAACTCGCTGATGATAGCCACTGGGTATTGTCGAGCAACCCGTTTTCTCCATGCTTGATGGCCTCTTGAAATACGCTCAGGGTCGTTGCAGAGCTCCCTCTTCGCGAGACACCCCATGCAAGGGCAACGTAAATTGTTTTGTTTACGGCGTAGCGCGCTGCCAAGGATCTAGATGTGACTCTACGTTTTTCGTAGAAGACCCTGTTTCTTACGGAATAAAATAGTTTTTCATACTGATCGGTGTCCAATAGTCCGAAGGGCCCGCGCCCGCCTTCTCGCGCCCATTTAGCATCTGCATCATGCACTAGGACCGAATCGACTAGAATAATGCGATGGCCCATTTCAACGGCACGAGAAGTCCAAATGGTGTCATCCGCATAGAGACGGAGTTCTTCTGGCGGAAGACCGATTTCGGCAAGTAGAGCGGTAGGAAATAGAAAGCCACCATATGGCGCTTCAGGAACAGTCAAATGCGCCAAAGTGAAGGGACGCTGTATCCTTCGACGAGAGAGAATCCTTTTTAATTGAGTAATCAGGTCGAAGAACATGAATGATCCTGGCGGCGGATACGTAAGCGATACAGGGAGGCCGTCAGATACTCTTTGATGATTATTGTCGAGATCGCGCCTGCCACAGACACTGGTCAATGGGTCATCGAAGTCAAGTGCGGATGAGGACTGTACAAGGAGTAGTTTTTGCAATGAATCAGACTCGACCCAATTGTCGTCATCTAGCAGCCAAATGTATGGCGCTTCCTGCGCCGCAGCAAGCTGAATTCCCCTAGAGAATGCTGGGGCTGATCCAGTGTTTTTTCCCATTAATTCAATAGTGACATTCGGCGTATCCGCGTACGTAGCACTTATCTCCTCGACAGATTCTTTGCTGGAACCGTTGTCCACCAAAATCACGTGTCTCGCGCCAGCTTTCAGGGCTCGCGCTATGGTTTCTTTAGCTAATCGGCTAAATCGATCCCCGTACGTTACTGTCACTACGCAAACGTTTTCCAATACAAATCCTCTGACTATCTGTCGCATTTCGCCGGTTCATCATCGGGTCGATCCCTTAGCCGGGCCGGTGAATTGCAAGTGAGCACCGACTCCTCTAGTTGGGATGTGCGGCGCACGATTTGTGGACCGGCCTTGTGAGTTCGTCGGTGCTTGGGTCTTTTCTAAGGGTCCAGTGTCACTTAGTCTGGTGAATTGACTCCCATGTGTGTGCTATTCCTTCGTTGAGGGGCATTTTCGGGGTCACACTGAAGTCGTTCGTGTAGCGCCCCACGTCCAGTACTACGCGGTCAACAAAGCTAGGCGGCGTTGGCCGACGCTCGATTGTGAAGTCCGTGCCGGTGACGCTGCGAATCTCATCAAGGACGGAGGCGACGGATCGCCCTTCACCGCTGCCGACATTATAAACCCGGTGATTGCCGCCGGGGCCAACAGCGGCCGTGATCATATTGACTAGGTCATCGATATAGATATAGTCCCGCACCATAGAGCCATTCCCCAACTGAATCACGGGCTGACCGAGGGAAATACGTCTCAAGACGATCGGTATTAAACCTTGAGGCTTTGCTGGATTCTGTCCTGGGCCGTAGGGATTGGATATCCGAAAAATGCGGTAGCTTAGACCTTTCGTCACGCGGAAGAACTCCAGGTAGTGCTCCAGAGACAGTTTCGCGATCGCATAGGGCGACTTCGGGGCTGCAATCCTATCCTCGCTAACGGCCGACTCGGCATGGTCGCCGTATATAGCGCCGCCCGTCGATGCGAAGTAGAGCATATCTACGCCTTCCCGGGCGCAAGCGTCGAATAGTTCCACCGACTGAATTGTGTTAATGCGAATATCAATTGTCGGATCGTTCTCAGCGGTCGCCGGGGTGGTGGCTGACAGGAAGTGGAACACTTCGTCCTGACCCTTGACTGCGCCTCGGAGGTCCTCGACATTGAGAAAATCGCCAACGATCTGCTGGATTTGAGGAGAGGTGTAGTTCTGTATCCCGTGCGAAAATCGATCGAATACTGTCACTTCCCGGCCCCGCCTGACCAGGGCGTCTGCGAGGCGTGCTCCGATAAACCCGTTACCGCCGATCACAACGGACTTCGTCATGCGGCTGCCGCCGTGCCGGTGTAAATTGCCATGGATTGCACGCCCAGATCGCGATCTGTAAGGCTTTCGTGTGCCCATGTGATTGCTGCCTCAGACATGCGTCTGCGGAGCTCGCCGTCCTCGATGAGTTCCCTGGTCCGTGCTATGAGTTCGTCATCCGAGCTACAAACATAGCCAGTCTTTTCATGGATTACCGCGTCCCTGTTACCTACCACATCTGATACGACCGACGGAACGCCGGTCGCCTGGGCCTGCATCAGAGCGAGCGGCATACCTTCCCAGAGGGTCGGAAACAAGAAGATGTCCAATTCTCTAAAAGCCGCGTCCAGATCCGGTGGAGATAGCCACCCCGTGGGCGTGTGCTCGCCGAGCCAAAGGGCTTCCTTGTCGGCATCTCCGCCGCCGATCCAGATGAAATCAGCGAATTCTCCAAGCGTGTCCGCCACCAACTTAAATCTCCACGGCGCCTTCTGATAGGTGACGCGAGCCACTACGCCCACTTTCGGCCGGATGTTTGGCATAGTTTGAGGGCTCCCTCCACTCACACCGGATTCTTTCACTGAAAGTTCGTCTACCCCACTGTTGACCACATACGTATTCCTGGCCCGAAGGGAATGCTCAGCAACTCGTTGCTCGCTAGCGCAGGTCAAGACCAAGCCATTCCCCAAGCGAGCTAACATCTTCTCCGCACATCTCAGGGCCTCTCGGACCACGGGCGGCACGTCTTCCCTTAGAAAGGAAAAGCCGTGAGGAGAGTAGAAAACCTTGGCTGACTTACGCGAAAATAAGTGAGCCAAACGTCCGAATGCTCCTGCCTTGGAAGAATGAAGGTGGATAACGTCAAACTGCGCCGTGTTCTGAGCCTTGTGAATCGCCGTGGTCAGTTCGTAGTAAGCGGCCACTTTGCCGCGTCCCCTCCCGAAGCTGCGCAGACTTACCCTGCTGTCGAAGCGTTCCCGATTGTTGGCTAGGGAGGGTGAATCTGGCCGCTCGATGTAGTAGACCGAAACTTGTGCACCCTCGTCTACTTGACGTTTTGCGAAAGACTGCAGGACTGTTAAGGTTCCGGCCGCCATCGCTTCTGTCACATGAAGTATTCTTATCGGTTTCACCGTCGCGCCCCCACTGCTCGTTTGTTGAAATTGTTTCTCGAAGCAATAGTACTTCGGCGGTGGCAGCGGACGATTCGCAGGCGTCTGGGTTTGGACACGACGGATTCTTTGTTGGCCAGCAGCCGGGCGGGGTCCGAAGCTGCTGTAGTCAGCGGGCCGCCTCAACACCCGGGTCGGCACGTGCTGAGTAGCGCACGGGCTCGCTGTTGGCGGGGCGCAATGCATCGGATTCGTCCGGCCCACCATGCCTGCGGGTTCGTCACGCTCATAGATAGTTCAGGTTGTCATGACGTAGAGGCGTGAGCGGGACACGATGTTGTTGTCCTCGATAACCTCACGAATTCCAGGTCCGAATCGCTTCGGCGGGTTCAGCGCATAGCGGGCAAGTCGGTGGAGTTGAGAGAAATCGATCTGATGGACGCAGCCGCGGTGAACTTCACTCTCGCCTCGGGTGGTTTTGACGCAGTCATCCATTTCGCCGGACTCAAAGCAGGATCTCGCGGAGGGCCACCTTGCCGCGCTCAGTTACATTCAGTCAAGAACGGGCGTTTTCCGCTGGAATCTGGGAACTGGGCGCGGATCGTCGGTCCTCGAAGTTATTCGGGCCTTCAGCCCAGCTGCTGGCCACGAGATTCCATTTGAGTGCGCTCCTCGGCGCCCTGGCGATGCGGCCGTCAGCTACGCCGACACTGCTGCTGCGCTGGCCGATTTCGGCTGGACTGCCCGCCGAAACCTTGCACAGATGTGCGAAGAGCACTGGCGTTGGCAATCATTTAATCCCGCAGGGTATGCAAGTCGGCCGTAACGATCTACCTAATCCAGCACCTATGGGGCGGCAACCGGCAGGTGCAAGCGACTGCAGCCTTCGCCCACGGCGCCGACCAAATCATCAACGGCAATGAGCGCTTGGCGGGGCAGGGGGTCCACGCTCGGTCAGGTCCTCTTCGATGATTCGCCAGGGCTTGTTTACCGCGTATCCAAATCCTCAAACACCAGAAACGTCTGAGTGTCCAGCACCCCGGGCATGGACTGCAGTTGGTCGAAGATCACCCGGCGCAGATCGATGTTGTCCACGGCTCGCACCAGCAGGATCACATCGAAGTCCCCGCCCACCAGCGCGATGTGGTGCACCTCCGGGATCGCGCGGAGCAGTTCCCGCAGCTCCCGCCAGGAATGCTGCCGGACCTTGAGGGTGACGTACGCCGAGGACTTGAGGCCTGCCTTGATCGGATCCACCAGTGCCGTGAACTTGGTCAGCACGCCCTCCCCGGTCAACCGCGCAATCCGCGTGTAGGCGTGGGCGCGCGAGATGTGGACGTTTTCCGCGACCTGCGTCACGGACATCCGGCCGTCCCTGGTCAGTTCGGCAATGATGTTCCGGTCGACCTCATCCAGCGGCACCGCCGTCTGGTCCGCGTCGTCCTCTGCCATTCGTCCACAACCCCCGCCGGTAATCCAGCTCACACTAACAATTTGTCTTCCAGAATAGGGCAAATGTATTTACTTCTCCACGATTGTTGCTGATGCTGGATACGAAACATCGCCCCGCCGCATACTTGGAAGGAATAGTGGCTACAGAAGGACAGACCAATGACGATCTCCGCAGACCAAACTGCGCAGCCCCCGGCAGCGCCGAGCAGTGCGGCCAGCGAGGCCGTCCGCAAGTTCGGCATCACCGTCGAGGACTACATGCTGCCCGCCCGGCACCAGATCCAGATGGTGGGTCCCGACGGCACCCTGAACCCCCACACCGAGCAGGGCACCCAGCCCGGCCATGAATACACCCTCCCCGGCGATGAGGACCTGATGGCCGCCTACGAGCAGCTCGTCGTCGGACGTCGGGTCAACGACCAGAACTCCGCACTGGTCCGGCAGGGCCGGATGGCCGTGTACCCCTCCAGCCACGGCCAGGAGGCCTGCCAGGTCGCCGCCGCCCTGTGTTTGTCCGAGGGCGACTGGATGTTCCCCACCTACCGCGACTCCGTGGCCGTGATGGCCCGCGGTGTTGATCCCGTCCAGACGATGACGCTTTTCCGCGGCGACTGGCACGGCGGCTACAACCCGGCCGAGCACAAGGTCGGCATCCAGTGCACCCCGCTGACCACCCAGTTGCTGCACGGCGTCGGCGTGGCCCATGCCGCCAAGCTGCGCGGCGAGGACACCGTGGTCCTGGCCATGTGCGGGGACGGCGCCACGAGTGAGGGTGACTTCCACGAGGCGCTGAACTTCGCCGCGGTGTTCCACCTGCCGGTGGTCTTCTTCGTGCAGAACAACCAGTACGCGATTTCCGTGCCGCTCGCGCACCAGTCCGTCGCGCCGTCGCTCGCCCACAAGGCCGTGGGCTACGGCATGGCCGGCGAACGGGTCGACGGGAACGACATCGTCGCGCTCCTCGCCGTGCTGGACCGCGCCGTCAAGCTGGCCCGCGACGGGTCCGGCCCCCTGCTCGTGGAAGCGCACACCTACCGCATGCAGGCCCACACCAACGCCGACGACGCCACCCGGTACCGCCAGGACAGCGAAGTCGCGCAATGGGTGGCGAAGGACCCGTTGAGCCGGATGAAGACTTACCTGACCGGCCGCGGTCTGCTCAGCGAGGACCGCTCCGCGCGGATCGCCGAGAAGGCCGAAGCTGTTGCCGCCCAGCTGCGCGAAGGCCTGAGCGAGGACGTGCCGGTCGACCCGCAGGACCTTTTTAAATACGTTTTCTCCACCCCCACACCACAGCTCAAGGAACAGTCCGCGATGCTCGCCGACGAGCTCTCCCGGGAAGAGGCCGCGAAATGAGCCCCACCATCACCACCTCCTCCGAGGCGAACGGCAACGTCAGCGCAGCCACGGCCCGTGCGGCCGCCAAGGCCGCAGTTGTGGCTGAACAGACCGGCCCGCAGAGCATCACCCTGGCCAAGGCCCTGAACACCGCGATGGCGGACGCCATGCACGCGGACCCCTCGGTCCTGGTCTTCGGCGAGGACGTCGGCATGCTCGGCGGCGTCTTCCGGATCACCGACGGGCTCACCAAGACCTTCGGGACAAGCCGCTGCTTCGACACCCCGCTGGCCGAGTCCGGCATCGTCGGCATGGCCGTGGGCATGGCGATGAACGGCATGCGCCCGGTCATCGAGATGCAGTTCGACGCCTTCGCCTACCCGGCGTTCGAACAGATCGTCAGCCACGTCGCGAAGATGCACAACCGCACCAAGGGTGCCGTGAAGCTCCCGATGGTCATCCGGGTTCCCTACGCCGGCGGCATCGGGGGAGTGGAGCACCACTGCGACTCTTCCGAGGCCTACTACGCCCACACCGCCGGGCTCAAGGTCTTCACTCCGGCCACCGTCGCCGACGGCTACCGGATGCTCCGCGAAGCCATCGACTCCGACGACCCCGTCATGTTCATGGAGCCGAAGAAGCTCTACTGGTCCAAGGACCAGGTGGACCTGGACGCCCTCCGCACCGAACACGCCGAGAACACCGAACGCGGGACCTCCTCCGAAGGCCGGGCCGCCGTCGCCCGCCCCGGCACCGACGCCACGCTGATCGCCTACGGACCGTCTGTCCCGACGGCGCTCGCTGCA
This sequence comes from Pseudarthrobacter kochi, assembly GCF_055412805.1. NCBI lineage: Bacteria > Bacillati > Actinomycetota > Actinomycetes > Micrococcales > Micrococcaceae > Pseudarthrobacter > Pseudarthrobacter kochi. Next base: position 92,741 of record NZ_JBVAYV010000010.1, on the reverse strand, counting down.
GCTGCTGCCGCCGCCGAGGAAGGCCGCTCGCTGGAAGTGATCGACGTCCGCTCGATCGTGCCGTTCGACGACGAGACAGTCTGCGCCTCGGTCCGCAAGACCGGCCGCGCCGTGGTCATCGCCGAGGCCCACGGCTTCGCCTCCGTATCCTCCGAGATTGTGGCCCGGGTCCAGGAACGCTGTTTCCACCACCTCGCCGCGCCGATCCGCCGTGTCACGGGCTTCGATGTCCCGTACCCGGCGCCGAAGCTCGAGCACTACTACCTGCCCGGCGTGGACCGCATCCTCGACGCCGTTGACGACCTCCAGTGGGAAGACTGACCATGAGCGAACCGAAAGTATTCCTCCTCCCGGACCTCGGCGAAGGACTCACCGAAGCCGAGCTCGTCAGCTGGCTCGTCGCCGTGGGCGACGAGATCCGCGTGGACCAGCCGATCGCCGAGGTCGAGACCGCCAAGTCCATGGTGGAAGTGCCCTCCCCGTATGCCGGCACCGTCGCCGTGCTGCACGGCGAGCCCGGCCAGACCCTCGACGTCGGGAAGCCGCTGATCTCCGTGACTCCCGTTGGCGCGGTGGCCGCGCCAGCCAAAGCCCCGGAGGTTGCCGAAACTGCAGAAGACGCCGCCGCTGCGGTGTACCGCGAGGAGGAGAAGGCCGGATCCGGGAATGTTCTGATTGGGTACGGGACTCCGGGCGGGCATGGGGTTGCCCGGCGGACCCGGCCACGGAAATCTTCGGCTGCGCCCGTCGTGGCCGAGCCGGTGGCGCAGGTGTCTGCTGCCGAGAAGGCTGCCGATGACCTGGTGCTGATGCGGACCCGGGTTCCCGGGAAGCTGGGGGCTGTTATTTCTCCGCTCGTTCGCCGGATGGCGCGGGACCATGGGGTCGATTTGGGGGATCTCCAGGGGTCGGGCGCCAGCGGGCTCATCATGCGGAGAGATGTCGAGGCGGTCATCAAGCCCTCGGTGGCCGGGCGTGCGGCCGTGGCGCCCGTCGAAACCCCGGCGGCAGCTGCAGTCGCGGGGACCGGCGACACCGATGCCCGCACCGGGCTGGGCATTACCGGCCGGACCGCCGTCCGTGGCGTGCGCAAGGCCGTCGCGGCGAACATGACCCGCAGCCGGTCCGAGATCCCGGAAGCCACAGTGTGGGTGGATGTTGACGCCACCGCCCTCGTGGAGCTGCGTGCCGCGCTGAAGAAAGCGGATCCGCACCACACCCCGGGCCTGCTGGCGTTCATCGCCCGCTTCGTCACGGCCGGGCTGAGGAAGTTCCCGGAACTGAACTCCCGGCTCGTCACCACCGAGGACACGACCGGCGGAGCGTCCCAGGAGATCGTGGTTTTCGACGGCGTCAACCTCGGCTTCGCGGCCCAGACCGACCGCGGCCTGATGGTGCCGTCGGTGCGCAACGCGGACAAACTCAGCGCCCGCGGACTGGACGCCGAAATCCGGCGGCTCACCGCCGTCGTGCGCGACGGCAAGGCGACCCCGGCGGAGCTCGGCAGCGGGACCTTCACGCTGAACAACTACGGCATCTTTGGGGTGGACGGCTCGGCCGCGATCATCAACCATCCCGAGGTGGGAATCCTCGGCGTCGGACGGATCATCGACAAGCCCTGGGTGGTCAACGGCGAGCTCGCCGTGCGCAAGGTCACCGAACTGACACTGACTTTCGACCACCGCGTCTGCGACGGCGGAACCGCCGGCGGTTTCCTGCGCTTCGTGGCCGACGCGATCGAGAACCCGGGGTCAGTGCTGGCGGATATGTGAGGGCTGATGAAGGGGCGTTCCCGCTGATGCACGCCCGAATGTTGAACCGACGGTTCAGCCTGCCCTTCGCGCGGGGTCTGTGGAAACGGGATTGCCGTTCTTCGATGTCGGTTGTCAGTAAGAGGTCAACGGAGATGCGCGCCGGTACGCATCCACCCGTTACTTGGGCACATAACCGGTCTTATCAAGCCCTTAGACTTTGGGCATGACTATGGGGGATCAGCGCGTATCGACGCGCCAGCATTGGCTTGCTCTTGATGGACTTCGGGGACTCGCCGTCCTCCTAGTGATCGCGGACCACTCGGGACTCATACCCCAGGGATATCCAGCCGGGGTAGTGGGCGTAACTATCTTCTTCGTTTTATCAGGGTTCCTGATTACTAACGTGATCCTGCGGGCGCGGCTGGATGGTACGTGGAGTTTCAGATCATTCTTCGGGAATAGGGCTGCACGGCTGTTCCCTGCACTTCTGGCCATGGAAGTTGTTATCGGCGCATGGTGGCTCGCCGCAGGGAAACCGTGGGAACTGCTTGTTGAGTACGTCGCCAGCGCAACCCTTTACCTTGAGGATTTCCTGCACGAACAGCACGACCAGACGCTTCTTAGCCATACATGGTCGCTAGCCGTCGAGGAGCAGTTCTATCTACTGTGGCCGCTTCTGATCGCATTAGCCCTTCGGAGTAGGCGCTGGGGCTACGGATTGGTGGGCGTTCTGATTTTAGGTTCCATAGGCATTCGGTTGCTGATTACCGCCGTTGGCTCTGTCGATTTTGCCTACGCAAACATCGCCTCCAACGCATACGCACTCTTGCTCGGATGCGCGATTGCGCTGTTCGGGCTGCACATACCTGATGCCAGGCTGCGGAGATTCCTCGGCATTGGCGCGGGCTTGGTTATCGTGGCCTGCATTGCTGCCGCCCCTTGGGTGCCGCAGCCTTACATCACGCTGCCCGTGGCGTCAGCGTTCGCAACTGCCGTGCTCGTGGTCGCGTTGTTGTCCGGTTCTCGGGTGATGGAACTCGCGCCACTGAGGTTCGTCGGTCGCATCTCTTACGCCTTGTACCTCTGGCACTGGCCGGTATTACTCATGGCTGGAACCCTTTTCGCTGGCCTTGGAGCTTTGCCCATGGTGTTGGCTAGCTTTGTCGTTGCCATTCTTTCCACACTGTTCCTCGAGGAACCGCTCCGTGCTGCCTGGCGCCGCAGGGGGCGTCAGGCAGCACGGGCGCGTGAGGCCGCAGAGGTAACTCGGTAGCCTAGTGACTCCCTACGGCGTGACCATTAGGTCATCGACCTGGGCGCCGCCGCCTGCGGAGTTGCGGAAGCCCCGCCGGGTTCCTGCCACTGCCCCGAACAGGTCCACGACGGAGATAACCGTGACGCCGTTGTGCTGGACAGTGATGGATCTACCGTAGGCGTAAACGGCGATGGTGTCCCCGGCTGCGATGGTCCGGGCCACCTTGGCTGCTACTGCGGTGTCCGTCCCGTTGACCTTCTTGTTGACTGCGATGCCGGCGCTATCCACATCAGCCCACATGAAGTTGGTCGCGTCGATCATGCGGAAAATCAGCCCGAGTGACGCGCCCACGGACGCCGGGGTGAGGATCTTCATGGATGTTTTGCTGTCTGCATACCCTGCGTCGAGGCTGGCGATGGCGATGCTGCCCGCTCCGAGGGTGATGACTTCGGCGAAGTTGTTGTAGTGCCGCCAGACACCGATATCGTTGCGCCACGCCTGCCCGGTTGGGGCGGTGCCTAGCGTGGTGGCTGAGTCACTGCCCCGGCTGAACGTGTCCACGACGGGCTTGGGGTTCAGTCGATCATTCGGCACGCTGGCTGGGGAGTCGATGGCAAGGGCGATGGATCGCATAGCCGCGGTTGGTTGCCCGTTCCCTACCGCCGTGTAGTAGTGGTAGATAGCGCCGGGCATCTGGACGATGCAGGGCTTGCCCGCGTGAAGGTTGTCGTAGGACCCGTTGGCCCCGACGTTGAGGATCGGGTTCTGTGCGTGCTTAGTCCAACCCAGCGGGAAGTTGGCATTCGTCGTAAAAGCTACGCCGTCGCGTGAGTTGGTGCCGTCGAAACCGTAGTAGGCCATGTACCACATATCGCCCACACGGTACACGGAGGGGTCCCCGATGATTTCGTCATCCCATGCGCCCGACGCGCCTACGTCCACCAGGGGCGAGTTCACGTCATCCACAGTCCACGGCCCCAGCAGGGTGTCGGCGGTCGCGTAGCCGATGCGCTCCTTGCCGCCGTTGCCGTAGGCGTTGAAGAACATGAAGAACTGCCCGCTAGGGTGCTTGATGATACTGCGGTGGTAGATCGCGGTGGAGCGCCAGCCGGTCCCGGACGGTGCGATGACGACGCCGCGCCGGGTCCACGGCCCAGACAGGGACGTGGCGGTGGCGAGCATCATCCGCTTGGTGCCCATCTCATACCCGTACCCGTCGAGGCCGATGTAGAACAGGTAGTAGACGCCGTCCTCAATGTGGATGGACGGGCCGGTGGTGCCGTACCGGTCCGGGTCATTGACCACGCCGGTACCCTGCAGGAGTGGCGTGCCGGTGCGGGTCCAGTTGATCCCGTCAAGGCTGGTCGCTAGCCCCACGGACGCTGTGCCCGCCGCCCCGGCGTCGGTGGAGTAGCCGACGTAGACCATGAGCAGCTGCTGGGTGATGGGGTCCCAGGTGACGTACCCGGACTCCACCAGCCAGTTCTCCCACGCCGCCGTGCCGGTGGCCAGGACAATGCCCACCTTCTTGACGGTCAGCCCGCGAGGCTGCAATGGGTCAAGGCTGGCGCTGGTCGGATAAGTGGCAATGAGTGCCGCGAATGGGTCATTCAGGCCGAGGGTCCCAGCGGTCCATGGGCGATCCGTCAGCTGTCGGGCGCTGGTGCAGAACGCGCGTGCGGGGATTAATCACAGCAGGGGCATCGATGTTGTCAGCTTGGAGGGCTCCGCCGCGATCATCAACCACCCCGAGGTGGGAATCCTCGGCGTCGGGCGGATCATCGACAAGCCCTAGGTGGTCAACGGCAAGCTCGCCGTGCGCAAGATCACCGAACTGACCCTGACGTTTGACCACCGTGTCTGCGACGGCGGTACCGCACGCGGCTTCCTGCGCTACGTGGCCGACGCGATCGAGAACCCGGGGTCGGTCCTGGCGGACCTCTGACCTGCTCTGAACCTCTGGCGCTGAACCGGGCGCGGAACGTGCGGCAGGAAAGTCCTCCCGCGCGGCGCCCGCTTCCAGCGTCCGGCCAGCTCCGGTGCGTACAATCGAGGGCAGAACATCGCACCAACGACGCCGGACCACCCCCGGAATACGGAGATTTAATGTCACGATGGCTCGAGGTTGGCCCGGACAACTACGTCCTGACCACCCAAGGTTCCCTGCTCAACACCGGCCTGGTGGTCGGCTCCGAACGCGCACTGGTGATCGACACCGGCAGCGGACCGCGGCAGGGACGCGAGATCCTTGACGCCGTGCGGGAAAAGACGCAGTTACCGCTTGTCGTCGTCAACACGCACGCCCACTACGACCACTTCTTCGGCAACGCCGTGTTCGCCGAGGCCGGAGCGACCGAATTCTGGGCGCACGAGAACTGTGCTGCGGAAATCGAGGAAAACGGCGACAGCCAGCGCCGCGCCGTCGCCACCGATGAGCCGGAGATGGCTGCCGGCGAGGGCCCTAATACCGGGCTCGTGGTGCCGAACGCGATCGTGAAGGACCAGCCGGTCCTCGTGGACCTCGGCGGACAGAGCGTCACCTTCTTCTACCTTGGCTTCGGACACACCGACGGCGACCTCCTCGTGGGAACGGCAACCACCCTTTACGCCGGCGACCTGGTGGAGCAGGGCTTGCACCCGTCCTTCGAGGATTCCTACCCCGAGGAGTGGGCCGATGTCCTCAGGCACGTCTCGGCACTGCGCCACCGCTATGAGTTCCTGATTCCCGGCCACGGCGAACCGTGCAGCGACCAGTTCGTCAAGACCATGGCCAACACCATGACCACGGCGGTCCGGCAGGCCACCCAGGCCACGCGGGAAACCCCGGATGACGCCACCAAGGCCATCCCGATCCTGCCCTACGGGCCCGAGCAGTCCCGCTGGTTCATCAGGCGCCTGCAGGAGACCCGGGCGCATCACTGAGGCTGCGGAAATCCTGCGCAAACGCTGCGGCAGCCCGTTGCGCAGTAAATGGACAACAGCCGTAGCCCCTGCGTAACCTCGTGGAGGATCCGCACTCAAGGGTCCAATCCCGTTAGCGCTCAGCTCGCCCGGAGGATGGGGATCCCGGCCGCGCATCAATGATGCTGCTGCTCCCAGGAGGTCTCATCCGTGACTCTGCCCGGCTATATCCTTGCCCTCAGCATTCTTTTGGGCAGCCTGCTGGTCCTCGCCAGCGTTTTCTATGTAGCAATTTGCGTGAAGCGCAAGCGGAACGCCTCCGCCACCCAACGCCTGGAGCCTTAACCGTGCCGTACATCGACATCAACCCACACCGCACCAAGCCGAAATGGTGGGCCTACGTGGGCCTGACAATCCTCGCCGTGGTGACCGTCGTCGTCGTGGTTCTGGCGCTGGCACCGCGCTAGTTCGAAACCGGCTGCCACGGAGACCTAGCAAGGCTCCGAGTGGTGCTGCTGAAGAATACAGGCAACAACTACGCGTGCGGAGTTGTTGCCTGATCCGTACTCTCAGGATTAGTGCGTACCTGTCCGGGCTTGCCCGTTCAGGAGTCCTCACACCGCGTCCTCGCAGAGTGTGCAGCCGCCTTGAGGTCTTGAACAGACCAAAATCAGGCTCCTCATTATCCGCCTAATCATAGGTCGGGCTGATGCAGATGGCTTCCAAGTACGAACGTCCGGGAAACCGCCGTTTCCCCCAAACTTCCTCTCTGCTGATCGCCGCGATCGTCCTCCTGATTGCGTGGGCACTGGCGGCCTGTCTGGGAGTTCAGCCGTCCGATCGAACGACGGCAGACACGGCCATCGGAGGCTTTTCGGCCCCGGCGGCCTTGTCCACGGAACCGCCTGCGGCCCCGGTTTCCGAGGCCCCGGAAACTACTGTGCCGTCAGTCACCGCGCCAGCCGTTTCCCCGGACATTCCGAACCCTGCGGCCGACGAGACACCCCTCGTTTCGTCCGAACCCCCTCCTGCGCCGGAACCCCCCGCCGCCGCGATCGCGGTGTCCGACCCTCCACCGGCGGTACCTCCGGCTCCGCCGGAGGACCCCGCCGCCAGCGTCGATGCCAACCAGTACGTCGTCGTTCCGGGGGACACCGTCGGAGCCATTGCTACACGCTTCGGCGTCGACGTCTACAGCATGCTGGCGGCCAACGGGCTGGGCGTGTCCAGCATCATCCAGCCCGGCCAGACACTGAAGCTGACAGGACCCCCAGTTGCCGTTCCCGCGGTGGCTCCTGCAGCCCCGGAACCAGAACCAGCCGCAGTTCCTGCCGCTCCTGCGGGGGCTCCTCCGGCCGCACCGGCTGTGCGCACCATCTACGTGGCGGGCTCGGGCGGCCAGGCCATGGTGGACAGGTGCATCGGCCCCATCCACTTCACGCCGACGGATGCCTACTCGCTGTTCATCACCGAACACGACTTCTGCGGTGGGTGGGCGCGGTTCTCGGGGATCGGCGTCGGCGAAACCGTGGTCATCGCCGGTTACGGGACCTACACCGCAACCGGCCGCGGACAGGTTCCCCAGGGCGGCACCACCAACGCCGTCTCTGCCGTGTTCGGGGGCTTCCCCCGGGCGATCCTGCAGACCTGCATTCCGGGCACAAACCAGATGCTCCTGATCGCCCTGAACTAACCGGATCACTATTTGCGGACGCCTCCTGTCCGCCTCCCACTGCGTCTGCGCCTAGAATTGCGGTTGAACCAATTCAAACGAGCACCGCAGCGGCCTGCGCTGTGAGTCCCAGGGGGGACCAATATGCCCGATCCGGTGGACAACAACACAGCCCATGCTGCCGCGGAGGCAGAACAACCCGAACTCCGTCGCCGGCGTGACCGCCGCCGCGGCGAGGACTCCGACGCCCGGACAGGAACCATGCCCATCATCACGCCCAGCGACGTCGGCAGCGAAGCTGCGCGCACCGTCCGCAGCAGCTCATGGGCAGAAGCCGCAGCTGCGGCCGATGCGCCGCAGGCCCCGACCCGTCCTCCGATTGACACCCGTCCGCTGATTGACGCTGTCCCGCAGGCTCCCGCTCCCGTTCGAGCAGACCTGCCCGCCGCCCCCGAGGCGGCACCTTCCATCCCGGCCCTGCCCAGCCGTGCCGCCCGCTCCGCCAGCCGGGCCGCCGCCCTGTCCGCCCCGGCTCCCGATTTCATCAGCTCGCCGGGCCTCTTTGTCCGCGAGCAGAAGCCCCGGCCGGTCGGCGGCCTCCGCGGCGCCCTCTACACCCTGACCGGCGGCGGACTGAACCTGGGCCCGAGCGCCCGGCAGCGTGAAGAGGACGAACTGGCGCGGCGCATCTCCCGCCAGCTCCAGGGCAGTTACAACACCGCCGTCCTGAGCCTGAAGGGCGGCATCGGCAAGACCTCCACGACGGTCGGCGTCGGGCTGACCCTGGCCGAGTTCCGCGGTGACCCGCCGTGCGCCATCGACGCGAACCCGGACTCCGGCGACCTCGTCGAGCGCGCCCTCGGCGAGGGCATTTACCAGCAGCAGAGCCCCCGCACCATCACGGACCTGCTAAAGAACATCGACTCCATCGATTCCCTCACCGCCCTCGCCCGGTACATGCACCACGCCGGCCGGCTGCACCTGATTGCCGGTGAACAGGACCCCGAGGTCTCCGACTCCCTGACCGCGGAGGAATACCTGCGGATCCGCAAGCTCATCTCCGGCTACTACTCCGTGGCCCTGACCGACTGCGGCACCGGCGTCACCCACAACGCCATGAGCGGCATCCTGCAGTCCGCGGACAACCTGATCATCGCGGCGGGGTATGCGGTCAGCGGCGCCAAGCGCGCCCGCAGCACCCTGCACTGGCTGGCCGGCCACGGCTATGAGGAACTGGCCCGCAACGCCATCGTGGTCATCACGGACAAGGACGAGGTGTCCTCACGCGTGGATAAGGACGCGATCGAGGACCACCTGTCCGGCATCTGCCGCCAGCTGATCGCTGTCCCGCATGACCGCGGCGTGGCCGACGGCGACCTGGTCACCCTCGATGTGCTCCGCCCCGAAACCCGCCGCGCCTACCGCGAGATTGCTGCCGCCATCGTGGACGGCTACGTCTAACCGCCCGGTGCCGGCCGCGCGGACTGAAGTTGTGCCGGGCCGGCGAGCGCCCTACATTTTAGGCATGACCAACAACGCCGGGGATGAAGCCGCCCTGCAACTGCAGGACCTCCTGATGGGAACGGAGAACGTCGAGGACTTCCTCGGCCAACTCGCGGAATTCTCGGCGGCCACACTGAGCCAGGCCGCCGGCGCTGGGATCGAATGCGGCGTGACGCTGCAGCGCCGGAAGAAGACCATGACCGTGGCGGGGAGCAGCCCCCGGGCCGTCATCCTGGACCGCATTGAGCAAAGCCTCGGCGACGGCCCCTGCATCGAAGCCCTGCGGACACGCTCCGTGGTCCTGCTGGCCGACGTCGACACCGATCCGCGCTGGCCGGACTACCAGGTCCAGCTCGCGGCCCAGGGCGTCCGCAGCACCCTGGGCGTGCCCCTGGAAATCGGCGACGACGCGGCCGCCGCCCTGAACTTCTTCGGCTCCGGCACCGGGCTGTTCACCGAGGACATCATTGCCGAAGCATCCGGCTTCGCCGACCTCGCCGGCCGCTCCCTCCGCCTGGCCGTCCGGATCGGCACCGCGCAGTCCCGGGCCGAGGACCTGAAGGCCGCCATGGAACACCGCACCTCGATCGACCTGGCCTGCGGCGTCGTGATGGCTCAGAACCGCTGCACCCAGGAGGAAGCCATGGGCATCCTCACCCGGGTGTCCAGCAACCGGAACCAGAAGCTCCGCGACGTCGCGGCCGAGGTCCTCCGGAATCTCACTGACGGGACCGTCCGGACGCACTTCGACGCCTGAGCGGCCGGCGGGGGCGAATCTCGGGGCAGGGCCTTTTATACGTCGACAACAATGATGCTGAGGGATGTCCGCTCTTCCTGGCTGGCGTCGCTGTCCAGGAAGGCCCGGAATTCAGGATCGAGGTAGGCCAGCCTCTGGAGCTCGGGGTCCTTGGAAGCCCAAGCCTTGAGCTCCGGATCGACAAAAGAATACTGCAGCCGGTCCTTTGCCTTCTCGGCGGCCTGGGCGCGCGCGGACCCCTCAAGTCGCAGAGCCTCACGGGCGTAGTGGCACGCCGCGCTGTAGGCCGGGTAGGGCGCAGGAGACTCCAGCCCTTCCCTCTGCCATGAATTGAAGTCCTCATCCGCAGTGACAGGACAATCGAAGGCTGCGCAAAGAACAGCCGCCCGGGCCCGCATTTGCAGGGCCAGGGACTCGCTATCCGGAGAGGGCGCTTTGAGCGATTTCATCAGCTCATGGGCCACGGCTCGCGGCTCGGCGCCGATGATGCAGCCGGCCGAGCTGCTGGCCAGGTTGAGGGTGACGCAGAGATAAGTGAGCCGGAGGCGCAGTAGCAGGCTTGCTAACTCGGGGCTTGCGAGCTTTCCGTTCCGGCCCCTCTGCCCGAGCTCGGATTGCTTCTTCCACAGCCACTCGGCGTAGGATTCCAACTCCCGCGGGTCCGTACTTCTCCGGTGCATCTTGTTCTGAAGCGCCACCTCGGCCAGCAGGTTCTTTGGGTCAAAGTCGGTGGCCCTCGCCAGAAGCATGCGGCACCTGTCCTCGGCGTCGTTGAAGTCGGTTGTCGCGATGAACTGCAGCCCGACGCTTCGCCAATCAGTTGCTCCGCACAGTCCTTCAAACCCCTGATGCCGTGTGGCGATCGTGGTGAGGATGAACGCCGCGGCCATTTTGTCCAGATGGAGATCCTCGCCGTGGGAGGCGCCGGGTTGTGCGGGAAATAGTTCTGTGTTGTCCCCCGCAATGGTGGCGGCACCGGCTGCCCAGCCGTTCCGGGTGATTACCACGGCTAAGTGATCGTTAGGCGCCTCCGTGATGGAAACCCGCCACGGGATGGCACCAAAGATGAGCTGGACAATGGCCCTCAGCGCTGTCAATACTTGGTTGCTTGAACTGGCCGACGCCAGGCTGTCATTAAGCGCGGTGACGTCCGTACCTCGCGGAATCTCCAGCCCTCGAGGACGGGTGCTTCCAAGTTCGTTCAGGAGCGCCACCATACGGTTGGTGACTGCCTCGCTGATTTCCCCTTCGCCGTCGCGGGCTTCGATGGAAACGCGTAGCCGGCTCGACATCCACAGGCTCAACGCGAAGGCGCCGGCCACCCCAACTCCAAGCAGGATCGCCAGCGAAGCTGCCGAGGCCCAGGCTGCGGCCGGTCCATCCGGAATGCTTGACAAGGTGTAAATGATGCCAATGGGCGCGGCCAGGATCAGCAGAAGGCCGCCGAACAGGAAGGTGCGTCCCAGCCGCAGCGAATGCTGTTTCCACGGCAGTGCTGCCGGCGGCATGCCAGGAATGAAAACGCACAGCCTCCCCAGAACTAGGAGGGCCGCTATCATCCCGAGCCCTGCCATGACCGGACTCTGCAGGGGAGTGATCCATGACTTCACGAAGGCATCCCAGCCTGCGGGCAGCCCCGTCGCGGGCTCTTCCTTCGCCGCTTTCGCGTCGGCCTTGGCTTGGTCCTTGAGCTGGGCGGCCCCGAGGGCGGCAACGGCATCAAGTCTTTCGGCTTCGCAGGCGGTGCTGGGAGTCGTCACCTGCAGGTCCAGGGGTCCGCGGATTTTCTCAATCAGATCCAAGGCCAGTTGCCAGTGATCGGCAGCGGTCAAGTCCTTGGCCGCGTTGCACGAGGACTGCAGATCCTGTGGCGCCGCGGCGCCGGTGGCACCGGCGGACAGCAGGAGCAGCGAAAGGAGGGCCGCTGAGCCTCCCATGAAAGTCCACAGTCTGCGGCGTTGAGGATTGAAACTTCGCTGCAGACCGCCTGGCCTGACTCGGATCATCTGAACCGCCCCCAGTAGATTGGAATCGAGAATGGCATCAGTGTGCGCGCCTATTGCAGCCGTGGCATGAGTAATTCGGCCTGAAGTGGCCAAGAATTCCCTGAGTTCTCGGCGTGCGAAGTGCTGCTGCCGGAAAGTCACCGTGTTTGCGAGGGTCCGCTGCCGGGCTATTGCTCGGTTGCGCGCCTGATGTCTTGTCCGGGTACCACTTTGGACAGGAGGGTCCGCGCGGCCATTTGGGCCATCTTCCTTGTCGCCGGTGACAAATATGCGCCCTCCCGCTGAACCAGCGCGATCGTGTCGTACAAAGGTTCGGCAAAAGGGACGGCGTGGATATTTTTCGGAAAGCCCGGCCCGCTGACGATAGCTTGGGGAACAAAGGTGTCCGCCGCTCCGGCGGCCACCAACCCAAGGGCGGTATCGACATGCTCCACCTCGATGGCCGGTTCGATTTTCAGCCCTTTGAGGCGGGCACGCTCCAAAATTTGCCGGCGGGTGGGGTCGCGCCAGCCGGCGAAGGCGTCGTAGAGCACCAGTTTGGACTCAGCGAGTTCCTCAATGGTGATGGGGCCGCGCGAGGGATGCCGGGTCGCCGATACATAAAAGACTTCGTCCCTGAAAAGCGGCCTGACCTGAAGGCCCGCCTCTGCCACCGGCAGGACGATGAGCCCGGCCTCAATTTCACCCGAGGCCACGGACTCGGCCACGGTCACGGAGTTCAATCCCACCAGGTGCACCTTAACTTTGGGATACCGGCGGTGGAAGCGCTGCACCAGATCGGCAAGGTCGTAGTGGGCCCCGTACCGCAGCACTCCGAAGGTGCAGACGCCGCCTTCCAGTGACGACATGGCTTTCAGTGCCTCCACCCCGTTGTCGAATGATGTGACCGACTGCAGCGCGTGAACCTGCAACTCAACAGCCGCCGTCGTGGGGATGAGTTGCCGCCCGCCACGGATGAAGAGGCTGTGCTCCAGTTCGTGTTCGAGCCTGCTGATGAGTTCTGAGACGGAGGCTTGGCTTGTTTCCAACTTTCGTGCCGCGGCCGTGAAAGAACCAAGCTCATAGGCCGCGAGGAAAGCCCGAAGCTGCGCGAGAGTCATGGTTCCCCTAGCTATCGGAGCGAAACTTGGCGGGTTGGAGGTCGGTATTCAGGCGCGGAACGATGTGGATTCTTGAAGTATTGCGCCACTTCTGCCATAGGGCAACCCTGTGGCAGACACCTGTTCAGGTCCCGTTGTGCCGTAACCCGGGGGCCAGTACCTTTTAGTTCATGCACATAACCGAACGTGACAGGGCCCACATTCCGGGTAACTTCGTCACCCTCAAGGGCCCTGCCATCGAGAGCGTGCCGGCCCAGCGGCTTCCCGAAGTTGTGGCGACCGTCTCCGCGATGCTCGGTGACATTGAGACCAACGGGATGGACGCTGTCCTCAAGTACGCCCGGGAGCTGGACAGGTGGCAGGGTGCGAGTCTTGAGATCGGCAAGAACGAGCTTTCAAAGACCGGTGATTCGCTCTCCCCGGAACTGCGGGAGGCCCTGATGGCCAGTGCCGAGCGAACCAGGCTGTTCGCGGTTGAGCAACGCGAACACCTCACCGATTTTGAAGTTGAACTGATCCCCGGAGTCTTCACCGGACAAAGGTACGTCCCAGTGGCACGGGTCGGAGCCTACCTTCCGGCGGGCCGGTTTCCGATTCTTGCCAGCGCCTTCATGACTGTGGGTGTCGCCAAGGCCGCGGGCGTACGCAATGTGCTGGCCTGCACGCCGCCAACCGCTTCGGGCGGTGGGAACGCCGCAGTGCTGTACGCCGCATACCTGGCCGGCGTGGACAGGGCCTTCGCCCTCGGCGGGGTGCAGGCCATGGCCGCCATGGCCTTCGGACTGCTGGGGGAGCAGCCGGCCGATATCCTGGTCGGCGCCGGAAACGCCTACGTCACCGAGGCCAAACGCCAGCTGTTCGGACGCGTCGGCATCGACCTCCTGGCGGGCCCCTCCGAGGTCGCGGTGATCGCCGATGACTCTGCCGACGCCGAAATTGTCGCCGCTGACCTCCTCGGCCAGGCCGAACACGGCCCGCAGTCACCGGCGTCGCTTGTGACCACCTCACACCAGTTTGGCGAAGAGGTCATCCGGCACGTCGACAAGCAGCTGCGGACGCTGGCCACACGTGACATTGCCGGACCGGCCTGGCGGGACTACGGCACCGTCTACGTGGCCGAGGACCGGGAAACGGCCGTGCAGATCATGGACCTGCTGGCACCGGAGCACCTGGAAATCCAGACCTCGGATGACTCCTACTTCCACGAGAACCTGCAGAACTACGGCTCCATCTTCCTCGGGCCGTGGTCCACGGTGGCTTACTCGGACAAGGGCTCATCCGGCACAAACCACGTGCTGCCCACCGGCGGGGGCGCCCGGTCATCGGCAGGGCTCTCGGTCGCCCGGTTCCTCAAACCCCTCACCTTCCAGCGCGTCGAAAGAAGTGCGACGCCGCGTCTGGCAAATTACGTCTCGGCCATCTCCGACACCGAAGGAATGGCAGCCCATAAGGCCACCGCCACTCTGCGTCTCGACCGCTTCAACCGATAGAAATCCATCCCTAGCAAAAGGCACCCCCATCATGAAAACGAAAATCCTCCGCAAGCGTTTCGCTGCATTGGTGCCCATAGGCGTTGCAGTGGCCCTCGCCATGACAGGCTGTGGCTCAAGTGGAGGGGGCGGGGTCACGGGCGGCGGTGAACAGAAGACCATCACGATCGCGACCTCCAACGATGCCCCCTTCTCCTTCACGGACCAGGCCACCGGCGAGCTCAAAGGCATCGACGGGGAGATGATCAACGCCATCGCCCAGGCGAAGGGCTGGAAGATCAAGGTCTTCACCTCCGAGTACGCGACCCTGATCGCGGCGCTCAATGCCAAGAAGGCCGACGCGATCGTCGACGCCATGTACATCACCGATGACCGGAAGAAGCAGATCAACTTCACCGACCCCTGGTACACCGAAGGCGAAGCCATGGTGGTCCCGGCCGATTCAACGCTGGCTTCACGCGACGATGTAAAGGGCAAGGTTCTCGGCGCACAGACCGGCACCGTGTTCAAGGACCTCGTTGACAGCCTTGGCGGCAGCCAGGTCAAGCTGTTCGACTCGCAGGCTGCCCTGCTCGCGGCGGTGGAAAACAAACAGGTTGATGCGGTCTTCACCGACAGTGCCGTGATCGGCTACAGCCTCGTCCAGAAGCCGAACCCCAAGCTGAAGCTCGTCTCACCCTATGAGCCGTTCTACCCGGGCATCATCGGGGCCGGCGTGCGCAAGGACGATACGCAGCTGTTGCAAGACCTGAACTCCGGGCTGGCAGACCTGAAGAAGACACCCAAGTACCTCGAGATCCTCAAGAAGTACGGGCTGGGCGAAGCCAACACGGCCAAATAGGTTCCAGATTCCATGCAGGTTCGGCGGGCATCCGCTTATTGATCGCGGTGCCCGCTGACCCCTGCCCGACCCTAACCTAGGGATTCCCAGTGGACTTTATTACCAACACCCTGGCTGTGTTTCCGGCCCTCCTGCAGGCCGTGCCCATCGTCGTTCAACTCGCGCTCGGCGCCATGGCGATCGCCCTCGTGCTGGGACTCCTGGTTGCGCTGGCGCGCATTTCCTCGTTCAAAATCCTCCGCGGCATTGCCACGTTTTACCTGGAGGTTATCCGCGGCACCCCGCTGCTGGTGCAGTTGGTCTACATCTTCTTCGTGCTGCCCAGCATCGGCATAAGCATCGAACCTGTACCGGCCGGCATCCTGGGCCTGGGCCTCAACTACGCTGCCTATCTGTCCGAGGTCTTTCGCTCCGCGATCCTCTCCGTGGAGCACGGCCAGACAGAAGCCGCGCTGTCCCTGGGCTACACGCCCAGCAAGACCCTGTGGAAAGTGGTGATTCCCCAGTCCTTCGTGGTCTCCATGGGGCCGATCGGCAATTACTTCATTGCCATGATCAAGGACACCGCACTGACTTCGGTGATCGCGGTGACCGAGATCCTGAAGACCGCCAACATCCTCAACAGCCAGACATTCCAAACCACCGCGATCTATACCGCAGCGGCCATTCTCTATCTGATCATCAGCCTTCCACTCTCGCGCGTCGTGGTTGTGCTTGAACGAAAGGCACGGGCCAGTGGCTGACGAGACCATTATTGACGTCCGCGACGTTCACAAGACCTTCGTCTCGGAGACGAAGCCGACCTTGTGGAAAAGGCTTACCGGCAAGCCCCACGTGCAGCGAAGGGTGGAAGTACTCAAGGGCGTGGACCTTGTGGTCCACCGCGGCGAAACGATTGCCATCCTCGGCTCCAGCGGATCCGGCAAAAGCACGCTGCTGCGCTGCATCAACAAGCTCGAGACCATCGATGCCGGCCGGATCTATGTCAACGGCCACCTGATCGGCTACGACGAACGCGACGGGGAACTGTTCGCCGAGAAAGCGTCGGTCACGGCTCAGAAGCGGACCGACATCGGCTTCGTCTTTCAGCACTTCAACCTGTTCCTGAACAAGACGGCCTTGGGAAACGTGATGGCGCCGCTGCGCGACGTGAAGAAGCTGTCTGCTGCCGAGGCCAAAGCTGTTGCCGTCCCCAACCTAGAGATGGTGGGACTGGCGGACAAAATGGAGAACTACCCCAGCAAACTCTCCGGTGGCCAGAAGCAGCGGGTGGCCATTGCCCGGGCCCTGGCCATGAATCCCAGTGTCATGCTCTTCGATGAGCCGACCTCCGCCCTGGATCCGGAGCTTGTAGGCGAAGTTCTGTCGGTCATTAAAAAGATCGCCCAGCAGGGAACCACGATGGTGATCGTCACCCATGAGATGCAATTCGCACGGGACATTGCGGACCGCATCGTCGTTATGGACCAAGGGGTCATCGTGGAAGAAGGGCCGCCCAGTCGGATCTTCACGGCCCCGCAGCATCCGAAAACTCAGGCGTTGCTGAGCCGCTCGGGTATTCTGCCGGCGTAACAGTTCTGATTTGCGGTCCGGGATTCCCTCAAGCGATGCCCGCCACGCCGGTGGCGGGCTGGCTGTGCGGTTCCTCCCCTTGTCCCCAGCAACGGGAACCGGAAGCCCCCAGCAAGGGTGGCCTTATTTACCTGCAATGGCGCCGGTGGTATACCGGGAGGTACTGCGCGGGCCGAGCCGGCAGTACCGGGAGGCTGGCGTGCGACACCTGCGGGATTCCAAATTCAGACTTGTCGCGCTGGTCCTCCCGGCGTTGCTGGTTGTAGCTGCCGGGTGCGGCGGCGGCTCGGCGGAGGGTGTTGCCCGTGCCTACGCAGCCGAGCTGACACAGGCCCTAGGGAGGTCGGGGTCGAAGATTAAGAACCCCATGCCTTGGATGCAGCCGGGCAAGACTGCAGCGTCCCAAACCGACGACCTCACGCGGTCGCTGGCGAAGGCTCCCGACGGACTGACCGAAGAGTCCCGCCGACTCCCCGACCTGGTCGCTGTTATGCAGCGTGCCCAGGCGACCAAAGCCGCGCTCCAGGAAGTGGACGCCGCCGCCGTCGTCGCTGAGAATATCGGCGCCGGCATGGCCTCGGATGCCGCGCTGGGCGTTAGCCGAAACGCGGGTGTGAGAAATTCCGCTGACGAGCAAAAGGTAGCCGTGCTTGGCGAGGAAGTCCTGAAAGACCTTGTCTGTTCCGTGGCGACAGACGTGGTGGCGCCAGAAGAAAAGTCCGAGATTGATCAGAACGCCACGGCATTCACTTACATGCTGGATAAATCAGCTGAAGCTATTCGCCGGACCCTTTTTGCTAAGTCAGCCTTTAGCGTGGGCGCGGCGTTCTACCGGGGCTTCCAATGGGGCTCGTACGGTGCGGATCTGGCGAAGGACGCTAATCGGCATCTGGCGTCCATTGGGGGACAGGTCCGGAGCCCAGATTGGCAGATCACGAGGGCGTACGTTTTCGTGGTCAAGACCTGCATGGCGCCGCCAACGCGGTGACGCGTCCGTCCGCCCTGAATGCCCGCCTAGGATTAAGGGGATGACCACCACCCGCCCCGCCGCCTTCAGCCTCCGCAGCATCGCCGTTCCCGCCTTCGGCCCGGCGCTGCTGTTCAGCATCGGCGAGGGCGCGATCCTGCCCGTGGTGGCCCTGTCCGCCCGCGACCTCGGCGCCTCGGTCGCCGTCGCCGCCCTGGTGGTCACCGTGATCGGCCTCGGGTCCTGGTTCTTCAACCTGCCCGCCTCGGTCATCACCATGAAGTTCGGCGAACGCTGGGCGATGGTGGGCGCCGCGGCCGCCAGCGCCGTCGCCCTCGCCGCCGTCGCACTGGCACCGCTGCTGCCGGAGGGACTCTGGCTGCTCGCCGCGGCGATGCTCGTCGTCGGCATGGCCGCGAGCGTCTTCAGCCTGGCCCGGCAGAAGTACCTGACCGAGGCCGTGCCGGTGGTCGTCCGGGCGCGGGCGCTGTCCACGCTCGGCGGCGTGACCCGGATCGGCATCTTCATCGGACCCTTTATCGGCGCCGCCGCCATGCAGTTCGCCGGCATCACCGGCGCCTACTGGGTGGGTGTTGTCGCCATGGCCGCGGCCGCCGTGCTGTCGGTGACCATCCCGGACCTCGTGGCCAAGCCCGCGGCGGACGGCGGCGCCCCCGTCCCGCAGGCGACGCTGCGCAGCGTCGCCGTCTCCCACGCCGGGGTCTTCCTGAGCGTCGGCATGGGGGTGCTGCTGCTCAGTGCGCTGCGCGCGTCCCGGCAGGTGGTGATCCCGCTTTGGGCCGAGCACCTCGGCATGGACGCGACCCAGGCGTCGCTGATCTACGGGCTCTCCGGCGCCATCGACATGCTGGTCTTCTATCCGGCCGGCAAGCTGATGGACCGCAAGGGCCGGCAATGGGTGGCCGTCCCGTCGACCCTGATCATGGGCACGGCCATGCTGCTGATCCCGCTCAGCACGGGCTTTGTGGGCCTGCTGCTCGGGGCGCTGCTGATCGGCTTCGGCAACGGCATCAGTTCGGGTCTGAATATGACGCTGGGGGCAGACTTCTCACCCGACAGCGGCCGCGGCCAGTTCTTAGGGCTCTGGCGGTTCATGGCCGACGCCGGGGCCACCGGCGGGCCGGTACTGCTCTCCGGCGTGACCGCCGTCGCCTCGCTCGGGGCCGGGGTGGCCGCCACCGGCGTGCTTGGCTTCGCGGCCGCCGCGGTTTTCGCCGTCACGATTCCGCGGCTGAAGCACCGGCGGAACTACTGACGGGTCGGGGCGCTCATATAAGTCGGGGCGCTCATATAATCGGCGCCGAGTGCTGCAGTGGCTTAGGCCGGGCAATGATCGTTTCCATCCGACTATCAGGTTTGCGTCGGCAGCCTGATGGTGAGGTGAGGCGCGTTGTCGAGGAGAACTGCAATGCCGGGCGCACCAGTCGCCCTGTGTTACGCTCTCCTTTCGTATTCCGTCCGCTCAGGTCGAAGGATAAAAGGCAAACCCGGCGCAATCCGGGGACGCAAAGCCACGGGGCCCACGCGGCCAGCCGGGCCGCCGAACAGCAAAGGTCTCCCGCGATGCACGCACTCATTCCACCACGAAGGTCAAAGATACGAAGCTCCGGAAGCCTTCCCCGGACACATCGGTTATCTCTCTAAGACCGAAAACCCTTACCGGACCGTGAGCGTCAGACGCCTTGGCAAGTACCGGCATCCGGCTGCGTTACCACTCCGGAGCCGGGAATTCTGGTGACTTCTTCCGTAACGCTTGATGAGCTGGCGGGCTTCCGGGCATGGAGATCCGCCTTCGTGGATACGCATGCCCGCTAAAGACACCGTCAGCTCATCGTTCGGTGCGCTCTGGACAGTTCAACATCCACTATTTAGGGGACTCCATGAGGGACTCGACCTCCACACCAACTCCAGATCCCGGCCGGAGCGAGGAGCTACCGGAGCGGCTACGGAGAGAAACCTCCGAACTGCATCGCAGCGTCGAGGAAGTGACCGATCTTCCGGGATCCATTTCCACCCGGGAGGACTACGTGCAACTGTTGCGGCTGCTTCATGGCTTCCACACCGCCGTTGAGGAGCGGCTGGCCGACCCTTCCTGGGCCATAGCGTGGCTCGATCTTGGGATTGCCTTGCCAGCGCACAGGCGGGCGCATCTGCTGTCCGAGGATCTGTTGTCCCTTGGAGCCCTGCCCAAGAAGGCCACGGTGCGGCTCCCCGGACTGGAGAACATCGGTCAGGCCCTGGGATGCCTGTATGTCGTCGAGGGATCCTCTTTGGGAGGGCGTGTCCTCGCCCCGGCTTTCCGTGCTGTCCTCGGGGACATCCCCACCGGTTTCCTTGACAGCGATGAAAGGATGCATCCGCACCCGTGGCGTTCCGTCATGGCGGCACTTCGAAAGTTCGACGTAGCCGCCGGGAGCGCCGAGGATGTGGTGCTGGGAGCGCAGGGAACGTTTTTGGCCTTCGGCAGTCACCTCGCTTGCCGGGCACAGGTCAGGACCGAAGCCCCGTGACGCGCGCCCAGGAATTGCTGACAGCGGACGAACAGGAACGCCTCGAGGAGTGCGCGCGTGAGCCCATCCATGCACCCGGAGCGATCCAGCCTCACGGTGCCCTGCTCGTCATCGACCCATATTCCCTGGAAATCGTGCAGGCCAGCGCCAATACTGGCGCGCTACTGGGCCGTGATGCGGCCTCGCTTCTGGGCCAGCGGCTGGAGGTCCTGACCGGTTCAGAAGCGGCTACCAAACTGCGAGCGGTGATCGCTGCCGGGGTTGAAGATGCCCCGAACCCGACGGCCCTCACCATCACCGGGCGAGCCTTTGACGTCATTTTGCACCAGGCGGACGGACTGGTCATTGTGGAATTCGAACCCGCCCGCGAATGGGGCGACGCGAATCTGCTGGCGCTGTTGCACCCGGCGTCGAAAAGACTCTCGACGGCCAGGACGGTGAGCGACGTGAGGGCAGCAGCCGCACGAGAGGTACGACGGCTCACTGGCTTCGACCACGTCATGGTCTACCACTTCCATCCGGACGGACACGGTGAAATTGTCGCTGAGGAGCATGGCGAGGGCATCACCCCCTACCTCGGGCTGCACTTCCCGGCGTCGGATATTCCAGCCCAGGCCCGCCGGATCTACCTGAAGAAACTCTCACGTTTGATCGCCACCAGCGATTACCGGGCCGCTGCCCTGGTCCCGGAACTAAACCCCCGGACAGGCAAGCCCACAGACCTGTCCCTGGCCGAACTGCGCAGCGTCTCCCCGCATCATCTGCAGTTCATGCGAAATATGGGCCAGGGCTCGTCGATGTCCCTGTCGCTGGTCCATGAGGGCCAGCTCATCGGGATGATCACATGCTCGCACCGGGAACCTCTCCATCTGCCTTACATCCGGCGGCGTGTATGCGAAATATTGGCGCAGCGGATTACATTGCAGCTCGGCGCAGTGACCGAACAACGCCGGCTTTCGGATCAATTGCAGAATCAGCGTCTGCGCAGCAGCCTCGTCAAGCAGATGGTCACCGCGGAGAATGTGGCGGAGGCACTCGTCAGCGGCGCCGCCAACGTCCTTGACCTCCTGGCGGCCGACGGGGCAGCGGCCCGTATCGACGGGACGCGAGCATGCGCCGGTGAAAAGCCTCCGGAGGAAAATGTCGAGGCGATGGTCGACCTTTGGCGCAGTACTGCCCAGGACCACCAGCTGGTCAGCGAATCGCTCAGCACCGACCGGCCTGACCTGGCCGGACTCCTGCCCGGAACGGAAGGACTCGTGCTTCTGGATCTGGGCGCCGGAGGCGACTACCTCGTCTGGTTCCGCAACGAGGTCTTGAAGTCGGTGAACTGGCTCGGCGATCAGTCACTCGCGAACCGCGATACGCCGTTGTCACCCCGGAATTCATTCCGGATGTGGTCTCAGTCTGTGGCCGGGCAGTCCGAACCCTGGGACCCGGTGGCGGTCGCGGAAGCCGTCGAACTGCGCCGTGACATCGACACGGTCCGGCTGCGCCGGGCGCAGGCCCGGCTCGCGCATCAGGGCCTCCACGACGCACTGACCGGACTGCCCAACCGGCGCCTGCTCACGGAGCGCCTTGGACAGGCGCTGGAACGGCGCGCCGACCAGGTTCCGGCGTCCGTGCTTTTCATCGACTTGGACCGCTTCAAGCTGGTCAACGACTCGTTCGGACACGAGGTCGGTGACGCGCTGATCGTGGAAGCCGCGAAACGCATCTCCCGCGTAACCCGGGGCAGCGACACTGTCTGCCGCTTCGGCGGGGATGAATTTCTGGTCCTCTGCGAAAACACGGACGCCGGCACGGCCGAAAGCATTGCGGAGCGCATCGTAGAGGCGTTCCGGGAGCCGGTCCGCGTGGACGGCCTCGAGCTGCGCATAACGGTGTCTGTGGGGATTACGGTAGCGCAGAGACATCACCGTCCTGCCGATCTGCTCCGTGAAGCCGACAGCGCCATGTATCTGTCCAAGAACGAGGGCCGAAACCGGAGCTCATGGTTTACAGACCAGCTGCGGGATCAGGCCAGAGACCGTCTGCGCGCTGAACACGCCCTGCGCCAAGGCATCGATCGCGACGAACTTGTACTCCACTACCAGCCCATCTGCGATGTCGCGGAGGGAGAACTCAAGGGTGTGGAAGCCTTGGTGCGGTGGAACCGGCCCGGTCACGGACTGGTTACCCCGGATGAATTCATCCCCCTGGCCGAAGACATCGGCGTCATCAACCAAATCGGTGAATGGGTGATGACGGAGGCAGTCCGGCAACTCAAGCAATGGCAGGACGACAGCCTCGTAGGATCCAGTTTCCATATGGCCGTCAACGTCTCCCCGCTCCAACTCCTGGCACCCTCACTGATCGGCACGGTTAAACGGCTCGTCATCGACTACGGCGTGAATCCCTCCAACCTGATCATTGAGATCACCGAATCGACGATGATGTCAGCATCAGCGGCCGTCACCAACGCGCTGGGCGCCCTGGCAGATTTCGGGGTCATACTCTCAATCGACGATTTTGGTACCGGTTACTCCTCCCTGGCCTACCTGCGCTACATGCCGGTAAATCAACTGAAGATCGACAGATCCTTTGTCGCCGGACTCGGCAACAATAAAGCCGATGCCACCCTCGTGGAGGCCGTCATCGGCCTCGCCCGCGGACTAGGCATGATCTGCGTCGCCGAAGGAGTTGAGACCGCCGCCCAGATGAACCTGCTTCGCGGACTGGGCTGTGACCTGGCCCAGGGCTACCACTTAGGACGCCCACGAACCGGTCCCGAGCTCACTGCCGCCTGGAATTGAGGTGGAATACTGACGTGAGTACAGTCCTTTCAAACTGTGTCTCACATCAGTACTACACCTCACTATGCTGTAGACGACCGAACCACGACTTCGAGGAAGGCCCGGGATGGCGCAAGGCACGAAGGAAGATCCCGTGCAACTGCTGACGGCTCCCGGGACATCCGAGTACAGCATGTACCGCGACGAGGGCGCGATCCTCCCGCGCTGGTGTGCCAGGTCGGGTCCACCACGCTGAAGTACCATCTCAGCGCCGTCGAGGACCTGCACCGCTGGCTCACGGCACAGGGCGGCTGGGTTCCTTTGGGCGCCGCGGACGAGAAGAAGCCCGCGGCCGAGGGAACCGTGGAGGACTGGGGGAGGGATGCATCGAACCCGGTCCACGGCTGGTACGGGCTCCGTAACGGCTACCGGGGCCGGTTCGGCATGTACCTGCCGCCGCTGCTGGAGGCGCTGGGCCTGGCCGAACTGACCCACGAGAAGCGGAACAACAGCATCCGCGCGATCAGCCCCTAACGCCGAGGAGTTGGGGGCGCGCTCCGCCGTCGTGCTCGATGCCGTAAAGGCGCACACCGGCGGGTGTCAGCGCTGCGGCAGCGCCCCGCCCGCGTGCTGGATCGCCGCGGCAAAGACCGGCAGGGCGCGCTGGATCATCTCCTCCGACGCGGTGAGCGAGATCCGGAAATGCCCCGGGGTCTCGAACAGGGTGCCCGGCAGCACAAACACGTCCTGGTCTGCGAGGGCAGCGGTGAACTGCTCGTCGTCGTCGGCGGGGGTGCGGACGAACAGGTAGAACGCCCCCTCCGGCCGCGTCACCTGGTACCCCATACGGGTCAACGCATCCACCATCAGGTCGCGTTTGCCCTGCAGCTGCCCGACGTCGATCGAGAACTGTTCCAGCCGCGGCAGCGCATGCTGCAGCAGGGCGTTGGGGTAGATCCAGCCCATCGCCATCTGCAGGGCGGTGATCGCCTCCCGCAGCGGGCCGCGGTCCGGCATGGTGGGCGGCAGGGCCAGGTAGCCGATCCGCTGCCCGGGCGCCAGATGGGTCTTGCCGTACGAGTACGCCAGCAGCGTGTAGGGATAGTATTCGGCCGGGCTGTGGAACCGGGCGCCGTCGTAGACGATCCGGTTGTAGGCCTCGTCCGAGAGCAGATAGACGCGTCGGCCGTTGCTGCGCGAGGCCCCCTCGAGCATGTCGGCCAGGTCCTTCAGCAGCGCAGGCGGGTAGATCCGGCCGGTCGGGTTGTTGGGCGTGTTGACGATCACCACCCGGGTGCGCGGGGTGATGGCCGCCCCGAGCGCCGCCAAATCGACGTCGAACGTCTCCGCGTCGCAGCGGATCTTGACCGGCACCAGCCCGGCCTCGAGCACCAGGGGCTCGTAGAAGAACCAGGGCGGCAGCGTGAAGATGACCTCGTCGCCGGGGTCGGCGACGGCCTTGAGTGCCAGCGGGATCGCGGTAAAGCCGCCCGTGGTGAGGTGGATGTCCGCCGGCTCGAAGGGCAGGCCCAGCAGGCGCTGCAGGGACGCCGCCGCTGCGGCCTGCGCCTCCGGCTCGTTGGTCTTGTAGGCAAACCAGAGCTCGTTCCGGGGTGTCACGGCGTCCGCGAGGGCCTCGACATATTCCGCGGACGGCATCTGGTGCGGGTTGCCCAGGGCGAGGTCGCAGATCCCCGGCACGTGCTGGCGCCGGGCGTAGACGGAGTCGCGGAGGAAGGTGTTGATCCGCTGTTGCGACGGGACGGACGCGAGGGTGGTGGCGCGCCGTGAAACGCTCTGGGAAACCGGAGAATCAGTGCTCATGACAGTCCCTCGAGAGGTGGCAGCGTGACCGTATGGTCGGATGGGGCCAACGCGCTGCTGAGCCAGTGGCTGGGCTTTCAGTCTGCCGTCCCCGCCACCGGGTGTCTACACGGAACAACTCGTTTCGTGGTGCAGATGCACTCGTGGTGAAGGCTCGGGGCTCTGCCTTGAACACCGGCCACCGAGGCAGTGACGAAGCCCGACGCCGTCGTCGTATTTTTGGGTGGGAAGGGGTGGGTCATTCACAAAGGGATCAATTTGGTGGAATGGCGGAGGTTTGGCGATAGAAGTCCGTTTCCGGCTGATATCGTGTCCGGACGAACGGGCAGTTGCTCGTCGATAAGGGCAAACCGGCGCGCGAGCCCGGGACGCAAAGCTACGGGGCCCTCGCGGTCGGCCGGGCCTCCGAGCAGCAAGGGTCGTGTTATGCGTTCAACCTCTCCTCACCACAACCAACTCCACATCGAATCCGGCGCGGGGTCCCGGGCACGGGGCCAAGCTGCAGGCCGCCGGACCGCGGCGGGAATCGCCTTGGGAACAGCTGTCCTGCTGGCGTGGGCAGCGGCCGGGCAGTCTCCGGCCTTTGCCGCTGAGGCACCGGTGGGCCTTGGAACGGCTGCTGCCTACTCAGTCCTGGGGGGAACGACGGTCACGAACACCGGGCCCACGACCCTGGCGGGCGACCTCGGTGTGAACCCGGGCAGTGCGATCACCGGTTTTCCTCCGGGTCTCGTGTCCGGTGCCACGCACGCAGGTGACGCGCAGGCTGGCCAGGCGCAGTCCGATCTCACGACCGCTTACAACGATGCAGCAGGCCGGGCCATGACCGCCAGCGTGGCCGGTGACCTCGTTGGACAAACCCTGGTTCCGGGCGTCTACAAATCCTCCGGACCGCTCGCCGTCAGCGGTGCGCTGACCCTGGATGGACAGGGGAACGCCAACTCCGTATTCATCTTCCAGGTGGCCTCAGATCTGACGACGGCGACCGCCAGCAGCATCGTCCTGACCAACAGCGCCCAGGCCTGCAACGTCTACTGGCAGATCGGCAGCTCTGCGACCCTAGGGACAGCCTCAACGTTTAACGGCAACATCCTGGCTCTGACTTCGATCACCGCAACCACCGGCACGAGGGTCCAGGGCAGGGCGCTGGCCCGGAACGGGCAGGTGTCGCTCGACACCAACGTCTTCAGCGCGCCGGGCTGCGCCACACCGCCGGCATCGGCATCTGCATCGGCATCTTCGTCGGCATCTTCGTCGGCATCAGTCGGCGCGTCAGCCTCGCCGTCGGCCGTCAGCGGCCCGTCGCCGACGTCGCCCAGCGGCCGGTCCACGGCCGCGGGCACCGGGGCCGCTGCAGATACGGGCACGGGCCGTGGCGTGAATATTGATACCGCGGCGGAGGCCACCGGCTCAAGTGCGGCGACGGTGCTCGGTATGGCAGTTGCGGCGGCGGGACTGCTCGGGGTGTGGATGCTGGCTGGCGGAAGGCGCTCGTTCCGCCGGAACTCGTGACTCCAGACGGGCGAATACTCCCCGGGGCATCCGGGCGGCGGCGGGCGGGTCTCCCAGCGGCTGACGAGACCGCGGGCGAGGGTACGCCCGCGTCCGTTGCCGTTGCCGTTTCCGCCCGCCGCCGGCGGCGGACCGGAGTGGTTTCCGGAGGCCTTCTGGTAGCGGCGGCGCTGGCCGCCGTGGTCAGCCTCACTGCAGGGCCGGCTTCGCCCCAGTCTGCGGCGGAACCCGGCATCGTGACGACGGCTCTTCCAGCTGCCGGCGATCCACTGGCCGCTAAGCCGCCAACTCCGGCGCCCCAGGGATCCCCTCCGCTGCACATCACGTATCCCGGCATCGGCATGGCGCAAGACGTTCTGCCGCTGACGCCTGAGGACCAGGGGCCGCAGACGACCGTCGTTCCCCCGATGACCGCAGACGCTTACTGGCTTACCCCCTACGGCAGCCCAGGCTCCACCGACACCACCTACATCATCGGCCACAGCTGGGAGGGCCGCGATTCAGCCTTCAACCACCTCAGCAGCCAGGCAAAGCC
Organism: Pseudarthrobacter kochi; assembly: GCF_055412805.1. Lineage (NCBI taxonomy): Bacteria > Bacillati > Actinomycetota > Actinomycetes > Micrococcales > Micrococcaceae > Pseudarthrobacter > Pseudarthrobacter kochi. Next base: position 65,747 of record NZ_JBVAYV010000010.1, on the reverse strand, counting down.
CGGAGACAAGATCCATGTCACCACAGCAGCCGGACCCGGCACCTACACCGTCAAATCGGTTTCCACCGAAGACAAATACACGCTCAGGAACAGCCCCATCTGGGACAGGGTCCCCAATCGGCTCATCCTGGTAAGCTGCTACACTGCAGACCTCCGTGGAACCAACATCGTCGTCACCGCCGATTTGGACCCGGTTGCCTGAGGGTCAGCGGCGGGGCGCGCTCCGCCGTCGTGCGGCGTGACCAAAAAGCCACACGCCGCCGACCGTGGCGAGGTAGCCGGTGATCACGATCAGCGCGGTTCCGGCCCAGAAATAGTGCGTGGTGCTGCTCTCCTGGCCCGTGCCGGCGGCGACGCTCAGCAGCGAGTAGCCGGCCACGGCCGCGGCGGCGAGCCCTGCCAGCGCCGGCAGCGCGAGCCACAGCCGGGAGGACGCCCAGTGTTCCCCGTAGCCGTCCCAGACGTTCCAACGCGGCCCCTTGCGGACAATCAGCCAGCCAGCCGGGAGCATATACACCGCCACGACCAGGAAGGCGGCGACGACGTCGGCGGGCCGGTGCCACTGGTTGATCAGGGTGGACACCCCCGTCGCGACGGCGAAGCTGCCGCCCAGGAACCCGGCGAGCGGGCGCCAGCGCGGGGAGACCATCAGGAACACCGCGGCCGCGGCCGACGCCGCCAGAGTGGTGTGCCCGGAAGGCAGCGAGTTCAGCTCCAGGGTCTCGACCCCGGTGAAGGGCCGGACCGGGACAACGTCCTTGAGGATCTGGGTGGCCACGTTGGCGCCCACGCAGGCTGCCACGGCGATCCCCGCGGCTGCCCAGCGCCTCTTCAGCACCGTCACAACAAGGACCACGACGGCGGAGATCAGCAGGGACAATGCGGGCAGCCAGTCGAGGAGCTTGTTGGCGGCCTTGCCGGCGGCGCCGTGGATCTCGACCGCCTCCACGAGGGCCGATTCGTCGATGAACTGGCCCGTGGTGGTGCGGACGAAGAAGTAATAGGTCGCGGCGAGGGCGGCCAGGCTGCCGAGGGTGGCGAGCAGGAACAGGAATCCGGTGCCGCGGCCCGGGCGGCCCGCGGTACCTTCGGCGTCGGGTTCGGGGGTGCCGGACTGCGGCTGCGGGTACTCCGAAGCCGGGTGCATGCTGGCGCGTTCCTGCCGAAAACTCATGCGTATCAGGTTCCCACAGAACCCTGCGAACTTTCTGGGGGCACCGGGCTGCCGGCCGCGCGGGTAGTGTTTTGGCCATGGACACCGCGGCGCAGCATCCGGATCCGGCCTTTCCCCAGTTCCATCCGCGCCCCGCGAACGGCTGGATCAGCAATCCCAGCGGCCTGAGCTTCGCCGGCGGCCGGTTCCACGTCTTCTTCCAGTACCATCCGGACCCGGCGGGGCATCAGGGCCCCTGCTGGGGGCACCTGAGTTCCCCGGACCTGGTCCACTGGGACGAGGAACCCGTGGCGCTCCGCCCCCAGCCCGGCGGACCGGACGCGCTGGGCTGCTGGTCCGGCGTGGTGACCGACGACGGCGGCGTCCCCACCGCCGCGTATTCCGGCGTCGACACCGTGGGCGGCCACTCCCGGGTGGTCCTCGCCCGGGCCGATCGGACCCTGCGCAGCTGGATCCAGGACGGGCACATCGCTGCTGAGGATCCCCCGGACCCGCAGGTCACTGCTGTCCGGGACCCGTTCCTGTTCAGTTTCCAGGGCCGCCGCTTCGCCCTCCGCGGTGCCGGTCTGGCCTCGGGCCACGCGGCCGTGCTGCTGTTCAGCGCGGATGACCTCCGCCGGTGGCAGTATGAGGGAATCTGGTTCAGCGCAGAGGACCCGCTCGCTTCCAAGCACCTGCCCGCGGAGATCTGGGAGTGCCCGCAGCTGGTCCGGGTCCCGGATTCCTCCGGCGCCGACACCTGGGTCCTGGTGGCCTCGCTGGGGCTCGCCGCGGACCAGCTCGGCCACCCCGCCGGCGTCGGCTACCTGCTCGGCTCCCTGTCCCCAAACCCCGCCGGTTTGCCGGTGTTCACGCCGGCGTCGGGCGGGAAGGCGGACCTGGGGCGGGAGTTCTACGCCCCGCAGATCCTCGCTCTGCCGGACCGGGCGCTGCTGTGGGGCTGGTCCGGCGAGCCGGCGGACTCTGCGGACCGACCCGGCCGCAGCCAGCAAGAGGTCGACGGCGCCGGCTGGGCCGGGGTCCTGACGTTCCCGCGCCAGTTGTCCGTGCATGGCGGGGTCCTCGCCGTTGAGCCTGCCCCCGAAATCCTGGCCTACCGCGGCGAGCGGCTGCACCATGGCGCCGCGGGCACGTTCAGTGTTCCGCCGGAGGCGGAGGTCCGGGCCGCCGGGGGAGAGGGCACGCTCCGGCTGGTCCTCGTCTCGGCCGGGCAGCGGCGGACCGTTTTCGCCGACACCGTGGCCGGCGGCGACGAACTGCGGATCTTCATCGATGCCTCGATCGTGGAGGTCTACCGGCACGGCTCCGTGCCGACGACCCTGCGCGCCTACCCGGGGCCCGGCGAGGAGTGGCAGCTCGAATTGCCGCACGGCGCCGCGGCGGACGTCTGGGAGCTCCGGCAGCCGGAGCGGGCGGATCACGAAGCCATACGTTGACAGTTCAGAATATATTCTGAATACTGTGGTTATGTCACAGGCAACGATCTCCCGAACTGCTCAGTCGTCGGAGCTGTCCCGAAATTCGGCCAACGTGTTCAAGGCAGCCGAGGAGGGTCCGGTCACGATTACCCGCCGGGACGGCGAGCCGCTCACCCTGCTGACGTCCAGGGAGTTCGAGCGTGAACATGAAGGAATGGAACTGGCCGCGCACCTCGTCACCGCCTCGCTGGGGGACCCGCAGGTTCCCTTCACTGAGAGGCTCCGCGGGCCCTTTCCGTGGATGGCCTTCCTGGGTGACGCAGACCAGGAAGTTTTCGCGCGGGAGATTGTGGCTATCACCCGTGCCTGCGCCTCAGTGGCCCGGTTTGATAAGGCCGTGATTGCTCTCCACGCGTGGCGGTCCACGGCGGAGGCCATCAGTGCCGGCTACACCCCGGATGACCAGCTGGACTGGGTTGAACCCACTGTGGTCGCCGACCCGCGCACTGCATGAGCCCGAAACGGTCGGGCGTTCCGCGCCCCCTCAAAAGGGCTGAGTTCGAGATCCAGTTCGGCACCAGCCAGGCCCAGAAAGGCTGGCAGGATCTGCTGGCCACCAAGCTCAACTCCGTCGTCGACGCGTGGGACTTCCTCACCAAGACGCCGCTGGACGAGTCAGAGAAGAACCACCAGCTCAAGGGTGAGCTGGCGACGGTCACCCATTAGGGCGGCACATTGGGGCACCGTCACCAGGGACATGCCCCGCCCCCGCAGCCACCAGGGGACATAGTCCCACCATGTCCACTCCTGGGCGCGCGAGCTGGGCATGTCCGCCCGTTCGCCTGGTCACGGGAGGGCATGTCCAGCCCTGCGGGGGCCCGGGGGGTAACGGGCGTGACTGGCGGGGGCACGTCACGGGCACCGGTGCTCCACTGCCCATATGGGAGGATGTTCCGGTGACTTCCCCTGCCCCCGCCCCGCTCCGCCGCCCCCGCGGCCGCCGGCACATGGCGCTGGCTGCCCTGGTTCTGCCCGTCGTGATCGGGGTGTCAGCGTGTTCGACGCCGGCACCCACGGTTTCCTCCAGCTCAGCCAGCTCAGCCGGCTCGACCAGCGGCACTCCGGCGCCGGGTGGACAGCCAACTCCTGTCGCGTCCCCGTCCGGTTCCGCGGCCCCTTCCGCAGTGTCCAGCGCAGTGGCATCGGCTCTGCAGGCACTCGTTGCTTCGACACCGCAGCCGAGCCGGGAGCAAATTCGCGCGAGCCTGTCCGCAGCGGGGTTCGCCCCGGCCGCGGTGGAGGTGTCGGCGTCGCGCACCCCCACCGGACTGGCCGCCGACGCGGTGGAAGTGGGAGTGCTTGGCGAGGGCGAATGTGTGATGGCGCAGATCCGGTCCGGAACTGTGGAATCGTCAGTCTTGCCGGTTCTTCCGAACGGGCGATGCTTCGTCGGCAGCATCCAGCGGTAGTCAACAGGAGTGGCATGTCGAAGGTACTGAACCGCCGCACCGAGGTTGCGCAGGAAAATCACCGCACCCGCCGGCGTCGTTCCCTAATGGCCGTCCAGGTCGTGGGCGAACTGCTGATCACACTCGGCGTGGTTGCGATTCTGTTCGTCGCCTGGCAATTGTGGTGGACGAACGTCGAAGCGGACGCTGTTCAAGGGGCCGCCGTGAAACAGTTCGTGCAGGAGCACCCCGTCTCAAATGACCCTGCCGCTGCCACGTCGTCGGACCCCGCGGCGGATCCTGCGGCTGTGCCTGTCGGCAACGCGCCCCGTCACGGCGAGGCAATCGGGGTGGTCTATGTTCCCCGCTTCGGCGCCGACTACAGCCGGCCGGTCGTCGAGGGCACCAGCAGTGATGTCATCGACACGCTCGGTCTCGGCCGCTACAAGGACACGGCGATGCCCGGGGCCGTGGGGAACTTCGCGGTGGCAGGCCACCGCCAGACCCACGGCGCGGTCCTCGACAACATCCATACCCTCGTGCCCGGGGACAAGATTTACGTTCAGACGGCCGACGGTTTCTACACCTACGTTTTCCGGAACCAGGAGATCGTCCTGCCGGACCGGACGGACGTGCTCCTGCCGGTGCCCACCCAGCCCGGCGCGGTGCCGGACCAACGACTATTGACCATGACGAGCTGCAATCCGCGCTTTGGGTCTGAGGAGCGCATCATCGCCTACTCTGTTTTCGATTCATGGCAGCCGCTCAGCGCCGGGGCCCCGGCCGCCATCGCGAAGCAGCTCGCGGCGCTGCAGGGAAAGGGTTAGCCCATGTACGCCTGGCTTTTTCGGAAACTTCCCGGGCCTCTCTGGCTGAGGATCCTGCTGTCGGCGGCGATCCTGGCGGGAATCCTGTTGGTGCTGGTCGACGTCGTCTTTCCCTGGCTGGCTGACCTGACCCACCTGACCGATTCAACGGTCGGCTAGCCGGTGCACATCCCCGAACTGGAGGAACTCCTCGCCGGCGCCCACGTGGTGAGCCTGCCCATGCGGGTGAAGTTCCGGGGCATCCTCCAGCGCGAAGCCCTGCTGTTGAACGGCCCGCTGGGCTGGGGCGAATTCTGCCCCTTCCCGGAGTACGGCGACCCGGAAGCATCCCGCTGGCTCGCCTCCGCCATCGAAGCCGGCTGGCAGGGATTCCCGGAGCCGCTGCGCACCAGCATCCCGGTCAACGCCACCGTCCCCGCCGTCGCCGCGGACCGGGTGCCGGAAATCCTGGCCCGCTTCGGCCGGGTGGACGCCGTCAAGATCAAAGTGGCCGAGCCCGGGCAGACCCTCGACGACGACGCCGCCCGGGTCGACGCCGTGCGGGCGGCGCTCCCGGACGCGGCGATCCGGGTGGACGCGAACGGCGGCTGGGACGTCCCGGCCGCCGTCGAGGCACTGACCCGGCTGGCCGGCGTCGGGCTCGAATACGCCGAACAGCCCGTGCCGGACATCGCCGGCCTCGCCGAAGTCCGCCGCCGGCTGCGCGTCGCCGGTGTCCCGGTGCCGATTGCCGCGGATGAAAGCGTGCGCAAGGAGGACGATCCGCTTAAGGTGGCCCGCGCCGGCGCTGCGGACCTGATCGTCGTGAAGGTGGCACCCCTGGGCGGCGTGCGGCGCGCGCTGGACATCGTGGCGCAGGCCGGGCTCCCCGCCGTCGTCAGTTCCGCGCTGGACACCTCCGTGGGAATCCGTGCCGGGCTGGCGCTCGCCGCCGCGCTGCCCGACCTTCCGTATGCCTGCGGGCTGGGAACCGTGTCCCTGCTCGCCGCCGACGTCACCACGGATTCGCTGGTGCCCGACGACGGCGCCATCCGCCTCCGCGACGTCCACACCGATCCGGGCCTGCTGGCGGAATATGCTGCCGCCCCGGAGCGCCGCGAGTGGTGGCTGGACCGCCTGCGACGCGTCCACGCGCTGCTGGCTTCCCCGTCCCGCTGAGACGCTCCCTCATTTCTGGCGGGGCGGAGCGCAACGCTCCCTCATTTCTGGCGGGGAGTTCACCTCAACTTCATGTGAGAGTCGACTTAGCGTAGTCCGGGGCTGGGAGGGTAGGCGGGATCGCACCCCACTCCTTGGAAGGTCTCTTCATGCCTGTTTCCTCCGGACGCAAGTTTTCCCTGCTCCCCATGCTCGGCCACACCAAAGGCAAGCGCAGCCCCGTCACCTGCGCGCTGAAATGCGACAACGCCTGCTCGGGCGAGGTCTGCAACACCAGTTCGAACAGCTACTTCCGTGATATCGCCTCCGCCACCATGTCCCGCCGTGCGGCCCTCGGCTTCGGTGCCGCCGGTGCGCTCGCCATCGCGTTCGGCAGTGCCCTGACCTCCCCGGAATCGGCCGTGGCCGGCGGTCCAGGCCTGTCCGCGGCAGCCAAGAACGGCTACGGCGCCTCCAAGCTCAAGTTCACGGCCATCGCCCCGGTGGATGCCGCCGTCGACGCTTTGACCGTGCCGGAAGGCTTCACCTGGCAGCCCGTGATCCGCTGGGGTGACCCGATCTTCAAGGATTCCCCGGACTTCGACCTCGGCAACCAGACCGCGGCTGCCCAGGCGCGGCAGTTCGGCTACAACAACGACTACACGGACATCCTCGAGATCCCCGGCAGCAAGGGCCGCCGGGCGCTGCTCTTCGCCAACCACGAATACACCAACGAGACCATCATGTTCCCGGCAGCGATGCCCGCCGCCGACGTCCGCGCGGTCGGCGCCGCGGCCCACGGGCTCTCCGTTGTGGAGCTGGAGCGCAAGAACAAGAACAAGCCGTGGTCCTACGTCCAGGGTGCCGGGCTGAACCGCCGCTACCTGAACACGACGCCGTATGAGCTCACCGGTCCGGTGGCCGGCTCCGCCCTGGTCCGCACGGTGGCGGACCAGACCGGCCGCACCATTCTCGGCACGCTGGGCAACTGCGCCGGCGGGACCACCCCGTGGGGCACCATCCTCTCCGGCGAGGAGAACTTCAACGGCTACTTTGTCTCGCCCGGCACCTCGGCCGGCGACAAGCGCTACGGGCTCACCAGCAAGCCCACGGCCCGCAAGTGGGAACTCGACGACCCGCGGTTCGACACCCGTAACGCCGGATACGAAAATGAAGCCAACCGCTTCGGCTGGATCGTGGAAGTCGACCCCTTCGACCCGAAGTCCACTCCGAAGAAGCATTCAGCGATGGGCCGTTTCAAGCACGAAGGCGCCAACGTGATTGTGGCCAAGTCCGGGCACGTGGTGGCCTACATGGGCGATGACGAGCGCTTCGACTACCTCTACAAGTTCGTCTCGGCCGAAAAGTACGTTGAGGGCGACCGGAAGCACAACATGACCCTGCTCTCCGCCGGCGACCTGTACGTCGCCCGGTTCGCCGGGAACTCCCCGGCCGCCGAGATCACCGGAACCGGGACCGTCCCGGCCGACGGCGGATTCGACGGCACGGGTGAATGGCTGCCCCTCGTCGTCGGCGGCGTATCCAAGGTGCCCGGGATGTCCGTCGAAGAGGTGCTGGTCTACACGCGCCTGGCCGCCGACAAGGTGGGTCCCACCAAGATGGACCGCTGCGAGGACGTCCAGCCCAGCCTCCTCACCGGCAAGGTCTACATCGCCTGCACCAACAACTCGGACCGCGGCAAGATCGGCAAGGAAGGCGCCACCGAGGTCAACCCGCGCAACTACAACCGCGACGGCCACATCGTGGAAATCACCGAAACCGGCGACCAGACCTCCACCGCGTTCACCTGGAACCTGCTGATGGTCTGCGGCGATCCCTCCACCGGGGACGTCACCTACTTCTCCGGCTTCCCGGTGGACCAGGTCTCGCCGATCTCCTGCCCGGACAACCTGGCCTTCGACTCGGTCGGAAACCTCTGGATCTCCACCGACGGCGCCCCCTCCGGCATCGGCAAGGCTGACGGGCTGTTCAAGGTCACCCTCGACGGCGCCGAACGGGGACGCGTGGAGCAGTTCCTCGCCGTCCCGCGCGACGCCGAAACCTGCGGGCCCATCATCCACGACGAGGAACGCACTGTGTTCGTCGCCGTGCAGCACCCGGGCGAGGACGGCACCTTCGATGCGCAGCTGTCCTTCTTCCCGGATTACGTCCCGGCCGGGTCGACGCCGGCCCGCGGCCAGGTGCGCGCCCCGCGTCCGTCAGTGGTCCAGGTCTTCCGCACCGACGCCTAACCCACCACCACAGCAACGCGGGGTCAGATCCGGCCCATGTTGGGGCCCGGGACGGGCGATACCTGACCCCGCGTTGCTTCTGGGAGCGTTGGCTGGGGCGTATGACCGCACAAGTCGGCCGGGCTTGACTGATACCCCCTAGGGGTATAGCTTCAGGTTTACCGGAAAAGTCGTCACGGCCCCCATCCCAGGGCAGGCCCGAACGCATTGAAGGTCTTCCTCCGCGGTTCAGCGGAGCGCCATCTCAAGTGACTTGACGCTTCCGGACTCCACGGAAAACCGCAATCCGTGTTGAGGAGACCAGCGTAATCATGACCGAGCATGCACACCACGACCACAACCACGACCACGGTGCCGTAACGGCCGAGCAGGTCAAGGATCCCGTCTGCGGGATGACCGTCGACCCGAACACCACCGAACACCACGCCGAACACCAGGGACAGCAGTACTACTTTTGTTCGGCCGGATGCCAAGGCAAGTTCGTGGCGGATCCGGCCCGCTATCTCCCTGGCGCCGGTGAGTCAGACGCCGTCGCGCCGGCGGAGGGCGGGGAGCTCGAGTTCACCTGCCCGATGCACCCGGAGATCCGGCAGGCGGGGCCAGGTTCGTGCCCGATCTGCGGGATGGCACTGGAGCCGGTGCTCATCACGGCCGACAGCGGACCCAACCCCGAACTGGCCTACATGAGCCGGCGCTTCTGGGTCGGCCTGGCCCTGACCATCCCGGTCTTCATCCTCGAAATGGGCGTCCACCTTTTCCCCGCGCTGCACGAAGTGGTACCGCCGCGGGTCTCCGCCTGGATCCAGTTCTTCCTGGCCACTCCGGTGGTCCTGTGGGCCGGCTGGCCCTTCTTCGTCCGGGGCTGGGCCTCGCTCCGGACCATGCAACTGAACATGTTCACGCTGATCGCGATCGGCACCGGCGTCGCCTGGCTCTACAGTGTGGCCGCCGTCTTCGTGCCCAACGCGTTTCCCGAGGCGTTCCGGGGCATGGACGGCAGTGTCGATGTCTACTTCGAGGCCGCTGCGGTCATTGTGGTCCTGGTCCTGCTCGGCCAGGTGCTCGAGCTGCGCGCCCGGGAGCAGACCTCCGGTGCCATCAAGGCCCTGCTGGATCTGACGCCCAAGACCGCGCGGCGGATCGGGAGCGACGGCGTCGAGCTGGAAGTCCCGCTCGGCGAGCTGCAGGTGGGCGACCGGGTCCGGGTCCGGCCCGGGGAGAAGGTCCCGGTCGACGGCGAAGTCGTGGACGGGCGCTCCACGCTCGATGAATCCCTCGTCACCGGCGAATCGATGCCCGTGACCAAACAAGCCGGGGACCACGTCGTCGGCGGCACGCTCAACCAGACCGGGGCGCTCGTCATCAGCGCACAGAAGCTGGGCAGCGACTCCATGCTGGCCCGCATCGTCGCCATGGTCGCCGCCGCCCAGCGCTCCCGGGCCCCGATCCAGGGCCTGGCCGACAAGGTGGCCTCCTGGTTCGTTCCCATCGTCATCGCCATCGCCGTGGCCGCCTTCATCATCTGGGCGCTCGTGGGACCCGAACCCCGGATGGCGCACGGCCTGATCGTGGCCGTTTCCGTGCTGATCATTGCCTGCCCGTGTGCCCTCGGCCTGGCCACACCGATGTCCATCATGGTCGGCGTCGGGCGCGGCGCAGGACTGGGCGTGCTCATCAAGAATGCCGAAGCCCTCGAACGGATGGAAAAGGTCGACACGCTCGTCGTCGACAAGACCGGGACCCTGACCGAGGGACGTCCCTCCGTCACCGGGATCGTCACGGCCGACGGCTTCGCGGAACAGGACGTGCTTCGCCTGGCCGCCGCCGTCGAGCAGGCCTCCGAGCACCCGCTCGGCCTGGCCATCATCGAAGCCGCCCAGGGCGCCGGCATCACCATTCCGCCGGTGGAGGACTTCGACTCACCGCTGGGCAAGGGTGTCTCCGGAACAGTTGAGGGACGGCGCGTGCTGCTGGGCAGTGCGAAATTCCTGGCCTCCGAGGGCGTGCGGACCGATGCCCTCGCCGCGCGTGCCGAGGAGCTGCGGGCCGACGGCGCGACCGCCATCTTCGCCGCCATCGACGGACTCCCGGCCGCGGTTCTCGCCATCGCGGACCCGATCAAGGAAAGCACACCCGCCGCGCTGGCCGCCCTGCGGCAGGAAGGCGTCCGCGTCGTTATGCTCACGGGCGACAACCGCACCACCGCCGAAGCGGTCGCCCGGCGGCTGGGGATCACCGAGATCGAGGCGGAGGTGCTGCCCGATCACAAGAGCGCCGTCGTCGAGCGGCTGCGCGCAGAAGGCCGGATTGTGGCCATGGCCGGCGACGGCGTCAACGATGCCCCCGCCCTGGCCGCGGCCGACGTCGGCATCGCCATGGGTTCCGGGACCGACGTGGCGATCGAAAGCGCCGGCATCACGCTCCTGAAGGGTGACCTGAACGGAATCGTGAAGGCCCGGAAACTCTCCGAAGCCACCATGGCCAACATCCGGCAGAACCTCGTGTTCGCGTTCATCTACAACGCCGCCGGGATCCCGCTCGCCGCAGGCATTCTCTACCCCGCCTTCGGCCTGCTGCTCTCGCCCATCATCGCGGCCGCCGCGATGGCACTGTCCTCCGTCAGCGTCATCAGCAACGCCCTGCGCCTGCGGGCCACGAAGATCTGACCGCACCGGACACCAACGCGGGGTCAGATCCGGCCCATGTTGGGGCCCGGGACCGGCGATATCTGACCCCGCGTTGCTTCTGCGGGCGGGCGCCGGGGTGTGGCGGAACTGATAATTTGAACAGTGTGAATAATCCGGCCGAAATGGTTGTCCCCAGAGTCCAGGCAGCAATTGCCAGCGCGTTCGGCGAAGAGTACCGCGGCACGGATCCCGTGGTGCGGCCCTCGCAGTTCGCGGACATCCAGATCAACGCCGCCATGGCGCTGGCCAAAAAGGTCGGAATGCCGCCGCGGGACGCCGCCGCCAGGATCGTCGACGCCCTCGACCTGGACGGGATCTGCACCGCGGTCGAGATCTCCGGCCCCGGCTTCATCAACCTCACCTTCGACGGGACCTGGATCGAGGAGCTGCTCAACGCCGAGTCTCCCGGCGCCCCGGCCGTGCCGGCAGCGGAAGCCCAGCGCGTCGTCGTCGACTACTCCTCCCCGAACGTCGCGAAGGAAATGCACGTCGGCCACCTGCGCACCACGGTGGTGGGGGACAGCCTCGTGAAGGTCTTCGAGGCACTCGGGGACACCGTCATCCGGCAGAACCACATCGGCGACTGGGGCACCCCGTTCGGCATGCTGATTGAGCACTGGCTGGAGATCGGCGAGGACTCCCCGGAGGCGGCGCTGCTGGTGGATGACCCCAGCGCCTTCTACCAGGCCGCCCGCGCCAAGTTCGACGCCTCCGCCACCGGGGACGACGGCTTCGCCACCCGCGCGCGCCTCCGGGTAGTGGCGCTGCAGGGCGGCGACGAGGAAACCTTCGCCGTCTGGCAGCGCCTCGTGGCCCAGTCCAAGCGCTACTTCAACGCCATCTACTCGGTGCTGGGCATCAGCCTCACCGACGCCCACATCGCGGGCGAAAGCTCCTACGACGCCCATTTGGCACAGCTGTGCCAGGAACTCGAGGACCGCGGCCTCGCCCGGATCAGCGACGGCGCCCTGTGCACCTTCCCGGCCGGCTTCACCGGCCGTGACGGCGAGCCCATGCCGCTGATCATCCGCAAGTCCGACGGTGGCTACGGTTACGGCACCACGGACCTCGCCACCATCCGGTACCGGGTCCGCGAGCTCGAGGCCAACCGCGTCCTCTACGTTGTGGGCGCGCCGCAGAACATGCACCTGCGCATGGTCATGGCCACGGCCCGCGACGCCGGCTGGCTGCCGGACACGGTCGAGGCCGTGCACGTGCAGATCGGCAACGTGCTGGGGGAGGACGGGAAGATCCTGAAGTCCCGCTCCGGCGCCCCGGTCAAGCTGATGGCCCTGCTGGAGGAAGCCGTGGACCGCGCCCGCGCCGTCATCGACGCCAGCCGGCCCGAGCTCACCGAGGCCGAACGCGCCGTGACCGCCCGGCAGGTGGGCATCGGCGCGGTCAAGTACGCGGACCTCTCCGTGGGGCACGACACCGAATACGTCTTCGACTTCGACCGGATGCTGGCCCTGAGCGGCAACACCGGACCCTACGTGCAGTACGCCGCCGCCCGGATCCGTTCGATCCTGCGGAAGGCCGGTGTGCTCGAGCGGTACACCGCGCTGGAGGCTGCCGTCGCCGCTGCTCCCGGAACCGACACAGCCGGCAGCGCCGGTACCGATGCTGCCGCAACCGACAGCGACGGCGGCACCCCGGCGACGCCGATCGCCGTCGTCGAACCCGCCGAACGCGCGCTGGCCCTGCACCTCCTCGAATACGGCGCCACCCTGCACAAGGTGCGCGAGGTGCTGGAACCGCACCGGCTGTGCACGTACCTGTTCGAACTCGCCCAGCTCTTCACGTCCTTCTATGACCAGTGCCCCGTGCTGAAGTCCGAGGACTCGGTGCGGGAGTCGCGGTTTGTCCTGTGCGCGCTGGTCCTGCGCCGGCTGTCCGAGGGCCTGGACCTGCTCGGCATCGAGACCCCGGAGAACATGTGAGCTCGGAGGAGCTGAGCGCGCTGGATGCCGCGCGGATCGCCGTCGCGGCCCTGCTGCTCGAAGGGGTCCGCTACGTGGTGGTGGCACCGGGTTCGCGTTCCGCGCCGATGGCCTACGCCCTGGCCGAGGCTGACGCCATGGGACGGGTCGAGCTGCTGGTGCGGATCGATGAGCGCGACGCCGGATTCACCGCCCTGGGCCTGGCCCTCGCCACAGGGGCGCCCGCGGCCGTCCTCACCACCTCCGGGACCGCCGTCGGAAACCTCCTGCCGGCGGTGATGGAGGCCAACCATGCCGCCGTCCCCCTCGTGGTGATCTCGGCCGACCGCCCTGTGGAACTCCGGGGGACCGGCGCCAACCAGACCACGGCGCAGCTGGACTTGTTCGGTGAGCATGTCCGCTTCGCCGCCGATGTACCCGCCGGCAGCGATCCGCGCCGCGCCGTCGAGACCGCGCTCAGCGCCGCCACCGGGGCCTTCGAGGACACCCCGCCCGGGCCGGTGCAGCTCAACCTGGCCTTCCGCGACCCCCTCGTTCCCGCCCCCGGCGACCGGCTGCCGCCCGAGTCCGACCGCCGGGTGTACCGCGCGCCCCACGGCCCGCTGGCCCTCGATTTCCCTCCGGCCGCCGCGGGCCTGCCGGAACGGCGCACCGTGGTGCTGGCCGGGCACGACGCCGGACCGGTCGCCGAGGCGTTCGCCCGCGCCCACGGCCTGCCGCTGCTGGCCGAGCCGTCCTCCAATGCGCGGTTCGGGCCGAACGCGGTGGGGCCGTACCGGCTTCTGCTGGAAGCCTTCGGTAGGGAGTCCGCGCAGCCGATCGAGCGTGTGGTGCTCTTTGGCCGGCCCACGCTCTCCCGGCCCGTGAGCGCCCTGCTGGCCCGCGCCGATGTCCCTTCCGCCCTGTACCAGCCGGTTCCCGCGGCCTGGTATCAGCCCGGCCGCCGCACCGAACTCCCGCTCGACAACCTGGGCGACCTCGCCGAGTTTGCCGGCCGCGGCTCCGCGGCCTGGCTGGACGCCTGGCTCCTGGCCGGGGCCGCCGCGCAGCACGCCGTCGACCTCGTCCTGGCCGGTTCCACCGCGGCTGGGCCCGCCGTCACCGGGCCCGCCGTCGGGGCCCTGGTCTGGGAGCACTCGCGCGGACAGCTGGTGCTCGGTTCCTCCAACGGCATCCGCGACGTCGACCTCGCCGGCGCACCCGCCCCGGAGCCGGCCGCCACGGTCTTCGCCAACCGCGGCCTGTCCGGGATCGACGGGACCATCGCCACGGCCACCGGCATCGCACTGGGCGGACGGCAGGAAACCACGGCGCTGCTGGGCGATGTCACCTTCCTGCACGACGCCGGCGGGCTGCTGCTCGGCGCCGGCGAAGAGGAGCCCGCACTGCGGATCGTGGTCCTCAACGACGCCGGCGGGGCCATCTTCGGGCTGCTGGAACACGGCGCCGTCGAGGCCGCGGGCCGCTACGGAACCGCCGTCGAACGCCTCTTCGGCACGCCGCACAGCGTAAACATCGCGGGACTCGCGGCGGCCTACGGCGTCGCGCACCGCAGGGTCAGCACGACGGCGGAACTCGCCGGGGCGCTGGCGGAGCCGTGGGAGGGCCGCAGCATCATCGAAGTCCGGACGGAGCGGCACGGGCTGCGTGAGCTGCACGCACGCATCAGGTCTGCCGTCGGCGCCGCGGTGGCAGGGGTGCTCGCCGCCGAGTAGGCCTTTTGCGCGTTCCGCTACGGTTTCGGACGAGGGCGGTGCGGATCCGCGGCGCCCTCGTCCGAAACCGTAGCGGATGCTGTGCCGGTGTTTTCCACATTCGGGCCCTGGGCTGTTGTTGTGCTGCTGAGGCCCGGGCCAGTATCGGTGTATGGACCTGCCTGCCCTGATTCTCACCAGCGATCTGGCGCGTCTCGGCCGCGATTCGCGTGCGCTCGCGCGGCGAGCCGAGGCTGGGGAACTCAGGCGTCTCCGCCAAGGTGTGTATGTCCGGGCCGAGGCATGGGATGCACTGCAGCCCTGGGAACGGTACCCGCTGCTGATCCATGCCGCGGCATCCACGCTGCGAAGCCGGACTGTTTTTTGCCGCCAGTCAGCAGCCGCACTGTCGGACATCCCAGTGCTCGGAACGAGGCACCCTGTTCACGCGTGCACGTCCGACCCTGGCGGGGGCCGTTCGAGGGCGGGGGTGCGGCGGCACTTCGTCGATCCGGAATCACTCCAGGTCGAGGAACGCCGCGGGCTGCTGGTCACGTCACGGGTCCGGACAGTGCTGGACCTGGCCGCCTTCGAGTCCTTTGAGCAGGCCGTGACAGCCGTCGACCACGTCCTGCGGCCCGCCAGGAACGGGCCGCCGGTGCCGAACCTGGAGTTGCTCGAAGCTGGCATCGCCGGAATCTACAGGGCCGCAGCAGCTCGCAGGATCATCACAGCCCTTGAGTTTGGCAACCCCGCGTCGGGCTCTCCGGGAGAGTCGGTGAGCCGGGCGATGATGCACCGGCTGGGATTCAAGGCGCCCGTGCTCCAGTACGAGATTCGGGATGCCCGGGGACTCGTCGGCTTCACGGACTTTGAGTGGCCGGAGGACGGCCTGTCCGGGGAATTCGATGGTCTGGTGAAATACCGGGACGCGGCCTACCTTAAGGGGCGGACGCCCTCCGATGTTGTGATCGAGGAGAAGAGCCGTGAGGATCGGATCCGGGCCACCGGGCGGCGGGTCATCCGGTGGACCTGGTCAGAGCTGGCCAGCCCGGAGAGATTCGCTGCCTTCCTCGATGCGCAGGGCGTGCCGCGGCGGCCACCGGGAATTCGCTGCGGAAACGGACAGCCGCCACGTGGATTCACGTAGCGGCTGTCCGAAATCGGTGCGGATTACCGGAACTACAGCACCCGGCTAAGGAACTCCTTGGTGCGGGGATGCTGCGGGTTGGCCAGGACCTCCTGGGGATCCCCGGATTCCACCACCACACCGCCGTCCATGAAGGTCAGGCGGTCGCCCACTTCGCGGGCGAAGCCGATCTCGTGGGTCACCACAATCATGGTCATGCCGGACTGGGCAAGGTCCTTCATGACGTTCAGGACGTCGCCCACCAGTTCCGGGTCCAGCGCGGAGGTGGGCTCATCGAAGAGCATGAGCTCCGGATCCATGGCCAGGGCGCGGGCAATTGCCACCCGCTGCTGCTGACCGCCGGAAAGCTGCGACGGGTAGTGGCCGGCGTGGTCCGACAGCCCCACGCGGTCCAGCAGTTCCATGGCCCGCTTCCGTGCAGCATCGCGGGACTGGCCCTTGACCTGGACCGGCGCCTCCATGACGTTGTAGAGGGCCGTCTTGTGCGGGAACAGGTTGAAGCGCTGGAACACCATGCCGATCTGGCGGCGCTGGGCGGCGATCTCCTTGGTTTTCAGGTCATGGAGCCGGCCTTTGACTTCGCGGTAGCCGATCAGCTTCCCACCGACGGAGATACGGCCCGCGCTGATGGTCTCCAGGAGGTTCACGCACCGCAACATGGTGGACTTGCCCGAACCGGACGGCCCGATCACCACGGACACCTCGCCCCGGTTGACCTCGAGGTCGATGCCGCGCAGCACATGGTGCTGGCCGTAGAACTTGTGGAGGCCCTCGATCCGCACCAGCGGATTCTCAGTGGTGATCGTCATTTTGCCTCCTCCTCGGGATGGTCCATCTTCAGCGCCGGCTCCGCGGCAGCGCTCGGCGTCATGGCTGCGGCGGCCTTCGCTGCGGCCGGGTTGATCGCGGCCGGAGCAAGGTTGTCCACTCCCTTGCCGTAGTAGGCCTCGATGAAGTGCTGGCCCACCATCAGCAGGCTGGTGATCACGAGGTACCAGATCGCCGCCACGATCAGCAGGGGTACCGGCAGATAGGTCCGGTTGGCCAGGGTGTTCGTGGCAAACGTCAGGTCCAGGGTGAACGGCACGGCCAGGACGAGGGAGGTGGTTTTCAGCATGCCGATGGTTTCGTTGCCGGTTGGCGGCACGATCACCCGCATGGCCTGCGGCAGGATGATCCGCCACATGATCTTGGTCTTGCCCATGCCCAGGGCCGCGGCGGCTTCCTCCTGGCCGCGGTCCACTGACTTGAGGCCGGCCCGGAAAATTTCCGCCAGGTAGGCTGACTCGTTCAGGCCCAGGCCCAGGATGGCCGCAGCCGTGGTTGTGATGACGGCGCTCGTATCCACGGCGAACCACTCCGGTCCGAACGGGATGCCGGCGGTGATCTTGGGGTACAGGACTGAGATCAGGCCCCAGAAGACCAGCTGCGTGTACACCGGAGTGCCACGGAAGAACCAGACCCAGGCCCAGCTGGACCACCGGAACACCGGGTTCTCCGACTGGCGCATGAACGCCAGCAGGATGGCGAGGACAATGGCCAGGACCATGGCCGCCGCGGTCAGCAGCAGCGTCCAGCCGACGCCCTGCACCACCTTGGTATCGAGGATGTAGGTCCCCACAATGTCCCAGCGGAAGTTGGGGTTGGTGACCAGGCTCTGCAGGAACAGGGCGAGGGCGCCGAGGATGATGATGGCGCTGATCCAGCGGCCCGGATGCCGGACGGGCACCGGATGGTTCAGGACTACTGGAGCTTCAGGCTGACTGGCCATCTGTGTACCTGATTGGTGGCCGGTTGCGGGAAGACTCAAGATCCGACCGCCGGGTTGACCTCAGACTTGGTGATGGCGCCATCGGCGTTGCCCCAGCCTTCCAGGATCTTCTTGTAGGAGCCGTTCTCCATGAGCTTGGCGACGGTCTTCTGGACGACCTCGGCCAGGGCCATGTCCGACTTGGCTACGGCGATCCCCTGCGGTGCGGAATCGTAGACGTCGCCGAGCTTTTCGATCTGGCCGTTGGTCTGGGTGACGGCGTAGCCAGTGATGGGGGAGTCGGCGGCCATCGCATCGACGCTGCCGTTGACCAGGCGGGTGGTGATGTCCGTCTGGTTCTTGAGGGTCACGACGTTGATGACCGGCTTGCCGTCGGCCACGCACTTCTTGCTGCGGTCCGAGAGGTCCGGGTCTTCCTGGACGGTACCGGTCTGCACGCCGACGGACTTGCCGCAGAGGTCATCCAGGGAAACCTTCTTCGGGTTGCCCTTCTGGACGGCCCAGGCGGTGCCGGCGTTGAAGTAGCTGACCATGTTCACCGCGCCGAGCCGCTCCGGGTTGATCGTGAACGAGGAGATGCCGAGGTCGTACTTCGGGCCCAGTGCCGGGAGGATGCCGGTGAATTCGGACGTCTGCACCTGGACCTTCAGGCCGAGGGTGGCGCCGATCGCCTTGGCGATGTCGACGTCGTAGCCCACGGGGGTCTGGCCGTCGGTGCCGAGGAATTCCGCGGGGGCGTAGGTGGTGTCCGAGCCCACGGTCAGGGTGCCTTTGGACTTGATGGCCTCGGGAACCATGGCCGCCAGGGCATCATCCTTCTGGACGGTGCTGGGGTCGAAGCTGGCCGCGGCGCTGCCGGACACGGACGGTGCCGCGCCGGAGGGTGCCTTTTCGGAGGCATTGGTGCAGGCGGAGAGCGTCAGGGCGCCGATGGCCAGCACGGTGGCTGCCTTAAGCGTGGAGGTGCTCAGGAGCGAACGGGAGATCTGCATGTTCTTACCTTTTGTTGCAGGAGGGATGTGTAACCAAGTCGGTTTATAGTGTATCGCCGAAGAAGAGATGTGCGTCACAGAAAACTAAGTTTCACTATTGGATAACTATTTCGGGTTCAAATACAAGACTTCCACACGCTGGAGTGTCTGGAATCCCGGATTCAACGACGCACCGGACGGGCAAGGCCCAAACGTCCCGGACTCTAGCTGCTGATGCCCAGCGACTCCAGCATCGGCCGGAACTTCGCCCAGGTCTCGGCCAGTTCGGCTTCCGGCACGGAGCCCTCGACGACGCCGCAGCCTGCGTACAGCCGGACGGTCTGCGGGGATTCGATGACGGCGCCGCGCAGCGCGATGCCCCACTCCCCGTTGCCGGCGGCGTCGAGCCAGCCGACCGGTCCGGCGTAGGGGCCGCGGTCCAGGTGCTCGAGCTTGCGGATCAGGGCGCCCGCCACGGTGGTCGGCATGCCGCAGACCGCCGCTGTCGGGTGCAGCGCGTTGATCAGGGCGAGGCTGGTGGGCACATGGCCCTCCACCTCGGCCAGCTCCGCTTTCACATCCGAGGCCAGGTGCCAGACGTTCGGCAGTTCCAGGATGAACGGCTCGCTGTGCGCGTTCATGGCCTCGGAGAAGGGGGCCAGCTGGGTGGTGAGCGACTGGATGGCGATGTCGTGTTCGTGCCGCTGTTTCTCGGATCCGGCCAGCACCCGCTCGGCGAACTCCAGCGGCGAGCCGGCCATCCCGTCGGCGTCGCGGCGGTCCAGGGTGCCCGCCAGGACGCGGGCCTGCGCGGTGCGGCCCTCCACCTGGATCAGCATTTCGGGGGTGGCGCCCACCAGTCCGTCGACGCCGTAGGTCCAGCATTCGCGGTAGCGGACGGCGAGCTGGCGGAGGATCTCGGCGGCGTTTACTCCGGCGGGGACGGTGGCGACGATGTCGCGCGCCAGCACCAGCTTCTCCAGCGCCCCGGTGCGGATCTCCGCCACACCGGCGGCCACGGCCGCCATCCAGTCCGCCTCGCTCAGCGAACCGGTGGTCAGCGTCGCCTCAACCGGCGCGGCGTCTGTTCCGGCGTCCGTTGACGGCACGACGCCGGGCGTCCCCAGCCAGCGGTCCAGCGCGGCGCGCGCGCCCGCCTCGGTGAGGTCGCCGTCGTCGAACGTCAACTGGGTCAGCCACGCCTTGCCGTCACGCAGTCCCACGACGATTTCGGGCACGATCAGCCGCGACTCATGGGCGGAGGCTTTGGAGAAAGCGAAGGAGCCGAAAGCGACCGGGCCGGTGCCGGGCCATTCCACGGTGTCCTGGATCCCGGCCTCGAGGACCAGGTGCCGCCACCAGATGTCCGCCTCGAGGAAACGGTCGGGTCCGGTGGCGGTGAACCGGGCCACCTCGCCGAAGCCGACGAGGCCGGCTTCACGGCGGGTCCAGCAGAGGACGTCGTCCCGGACCAGAAACGACGGCAGCCCCCCGGGGAATGTTTCTGCATCGAGGGGGACTGTCAGGGTTCGGAACGCGCTCGTCATAGTGAGACCACACTACTCCCGCGTCCGCCGGAGGCACTGCTCAGGGCGTGGTCAGGGCGTGGTTAGGGTGTGTGCTGATCATTTGAGACAATGTCAGGGTGAACCGAGCATCCTTGGATAAGCGTCCGGACGAAGTAGCCACGATGTTTGACGACGTCGCCCCCAAATACGACGTCGTCAACGACGTTCTGTCGATGGGGCAGACACGCCGTTGGCGCAAGGTTGTGGTCGAAGCCATGGATGTGAAGTCCGGCCAGCGGGTGCTTGATCTCGCCGCCGGCACCGGAACCTCGAGCGAACCGTATGCCGACGCCGGCATCGACGTGATCGCCTGCGACTTCTCGTTGGGCATGCTCAAGGTTGGCAAGCGCCGCCGCCCCGACATCGACTTCATCGCCGGTGACGCCACCCGCCTCCCCTTCGCGGACAATACCTTTGATGCCAGCACCATCTCCTTCGGCCTGCGCAACGTCAACGAGCCGAAGAAGGCCCTGGCGGAGATGCTGCGCGTTACCAAGCCCGGCGGCAAGCTGGTCATCGCCGAGTTCTCCCAGCCCGTCGTGCCGCTCTGGCGCACCATGTACACCGAATACCTGATGCGTGCCCTGCCCGCGATCGCCGTCAAGGTCTCCTCCAACCCGGACGCCTACGTCTACCTCGCCGAGTCCATCCGCGCCTGGCCGGACCAGGACCACTTGGCGGCCTGGCTGCAGGAGGCCGGCTGGGACGGCGTCACTTACCGCAACCTCAGCGGCGGCATCGTCGCCGTGCACCGCGCCGTCAAACCGGGACCGGAGACCGGCGCTGAAACCGGTCCGGCAACCGCCGCGGCAGCCCTGGCCGCCCACACCGGACCGGTGGCGAAGCTGCGCCGCAACACCCGGCCCGGGCGTTAGTTTGTCGCTGCCGTGAAAGTACTGATCGTCGGAGCCGGTCCGGCCGGGTCCACTGCCGCCTACTATCTGGCGCAGGCAGGCATCGACGTCACGGTGCTGGAGAAGACCAGTTTCCCGCGTGAAAAAGTCTGCGGCGACGGGCTCACCCCCCGCGCCGTCCGCGAGATCCAGAAGCTCGGCCTGCCGCACCCCGAGGCCGACGGCTGGCGCCGCAACAAGGGCCTGCGCCTGCTCGCCGGTGGCCGCAGCATCGAACTTCCCTGGCCCGAGGTCTCCGACTTCCCGCAGTACGGACTGATCCGCACCCGCCTGGGCTTCGACGAGGAGCTGGCCCGGCACGCCCAGTCCGCGGGCGCCGTCGTGCTGGAACGCCACAGTGTCACCGAGGCGCTGCGTTCCGACGACGGCCGCGTCACCGGCGTCCGTGCCGCGCTGCTGGACGAGTCCGGCCGCAAGACGGGGGAGACCCGCGACTTCACCGCCGACGTCGTCCTCGCCGCGGACGGAAACTCCAGCCGCACCGCCGTGTCGCTGGGCATCCGGAAGCGCGACGACCGGCCGCTCGGCGTCGCCGTCCGCACCTACTTCACGAGCCCGCGGCACGACGACGACTGGATGGAAGGCTGGCTCGAACTTCCCGGCCGCGACGGCAAGCTGCTCCCCGGCTACGGCTGGGTGTTCGGCGTCGGCGACGGTACCTCCAACGTGGGCCTCGGCATCCTGAACTCGTCCAAGGAATTCGGGAAGCTGGACTACAAGCAGGTCCTGCGCGAATGGACCGCCGGCATGCCCGCGGACTGGGGATTCACCCCCGAGAACCAGGTCGGCGAGATCCGCGGCGCCGCGCTGCCAATGGGCTTCAACCGCACCCCGCACTATTCGCCCGGCTTGCTGCTGCTGGGCGACGCCGGCGGCATGGTCTCCCCGTTCAACGGCGAGGGCATCTCCTACGCCATGGAGTCCGCACGTTTCGCGGCCGAATTCATCATCGACGGCGCCGCCCGCTCGGCGTCAGCCGGCTGGGGCTCCGGGACGGAAGCTAACAGAGCCGCCGATGCCCACCTTGCACGGTACGCGGACTACGTGCGGGACCAGTGGGGTTCGCACTTCACCCTGGGCCGTGCCTTCGCGGCCCTCATCGGCAAGCCGGCCGTGATGAAACTGGCCCTCCGGACGGGCATGCCCATCCCTGTCCTCATGCGGTTCGTGGTCAGGCTGCTGGCCAACCTGACGGATCCCGCGGCCAGGGGCTTCGAGGACCGCGTCATCAGGGTCCTGGAATCGCTGGTCCCGGCGACGTCCAACCAGGGCCCTTCCAGCTCGCACACCAGCGCCAACTCCGCGGATTCCGCAACAAAAGTTAGGGTTAACCCGTGACCAACTCTGCAGACCAAAGCTGGACGCACGCCGGACACGGCCTGCCGAGCTCTGAGCCCGACCTTAACACCACCGCCATCGCCACCGGATTGCAGCTGCCGGCCGGCTTTGCCGCGATCGCAGGGGACCCCGAACTCGGGCCTGCCATCACCACCAACCTGGCCCGGGTGGAGAAGAAGCTCCGCGAAGCCATTGCCAACTCGGATCCGCTGGCCGACGCGACGTCGCGCCACCTTGTGGAAGCCGGCGGCAAGCGCATCCGCCCTCTCCTGACATTGCTTTGCGCCCACCTGGGCGACGCCTCCCGGCCCGCCGTGGTGCAGGCCGCCGTCGTCGTTGAACTGACCCACCTCGCGACGCTCTACCACGACGACGTGATGGACTCCGCACCGTTCCGCCGCGGCGCCCCCACGGCGCACGAGGTCTGGGGCAACTCCGTGGCTGTCCTGACCGGCGACCTGATTTTTGCCCGGGCCTCCATCCTGGTCTCCGAACTCGGGTCCCGCGCCCTCGGCATCCAGGCGCGGACCTTTGAACGGCTGTGCCTGGGCCAGCTGCATGAAACCGTGGGTCCGCGCCCGGACGAAGACCCGGTGGAGCACTACCTCTCCGTCATCGCCGACAAGACCGGCTCGCTCGTGGCGGCCTCGGGCCAGCTCGGCGCGATCTTCTCCGGCGCCGACGAAGCCTACGAGCCGATGCTGGTCGAGTACGGCGAAAAGGTGGGCGTCGCCTTCCAACTGGCGGACGACGTCATCGACGTGACCGGCGTCAAGGTCAAGTCCGGCAAGTCCCCGGGCACCGACCTGCGCGAAGGGGTGCCTACGCTGCCCGTCCTGCTGCTCCGCAAGAAGGCCGACGGCGGCGACCAGTCCGCCGTCGAACTCCTGAAGCTCATCGACGGCGACCTCAGCTCCGACGAGGCCCTCGCGGCCGCCGTCGCCGGCCTGCGGGAACACCCTGTCACGGCGGAATCCTGGGTGGTGGCACGCGCCTGGGCCGATGAGGCGATTGCTGCGCTCGCGCCGCTGCCCGAGGGGGTCGTGAAGACCTCGCTGACCAACTTTGCGCTGGCCGTGGTGGACCGCGCCAGCTGATTCCGGGTCCGGGCTTCCGGCCGGGCTTGCTGCCGCCGGCGGCTGTTTCGGCTTAAACGGAATGGCCCCGGTTCCTCACAACGTTTCGAGTCATCCGTTGTGTCGAACCGGGGCCATTTCTCCGTTCGCATCAGATCCACCGGAGGCATTTGGTGAACCCATGAATGAGCCTATGACAGAAATGTCATGCTGTCTAGGCTTTCTGTAAATTCATTGTCATAGGTTTTTTGCGGGTTTCCTGGGCCGTGCGGGGGCACTTTGAAGCCTCAAATGGGGGATCCCAGGGCCGGGCTGCGGCGTGTCCGTGTCGAAGTGCCCCTTGGCCGCGGAAGGAGTTGTCCACATGGCACGTCCCGGGTGGACTCTGCCGACCGCTGGCAGGGCACATTGGCGGAATGAACATCGTCAATTTCCTGGGCTCGCGGGGCGGACCGGCCAGCACGGCTGACCTCGGGCGGGCCGGATTCAACCGGTATCGGATTGGCCTGGCTGTGGCCGAGGGCACCATCGTGAGGATCCGCCGCGGATACTATGCGCTGCCCCGGGAAACCTCTGCCGTGCGTGCTGCCCGCGAGGCCGGAGGGCTCCTGACCTGTCTCTCCGCCGCTCCGGGCTACGGATTGTGGACACTGGTCCCGGCGTCGAAGTTGCACCTCTGCGTCGGCCACCGGGCAGCGCCGCCCGGTTCGGTGGCACACGGCCGCTGCCGGCATCCCCGGCACCCCTGGCTACCTCTGGCGGGACTGGCCGACGTCCTGATTCACGCGCTGCGCTGCCTGCCGGAACTGCAAGCCCTTGTCATGGTCCAGTGTGCTGTGGGCCGCGGGGACATCAGCCTGGCATTCCTCCGCGGCAAACTCGGGGGCAACCGCAACGCCCGCGCCAGGTCGGTGCTGGATCTGGTCATTCCCCGGGCCGACTCTCTGCTCGAAGTTCTCGCCAACACCACGTTCGTGCGGGCCGGGCTCCGGGTACGCCGGCACGTCCAGATCCCCGGTGTGGGGGAGGTGGACTTCCTCGTTGAGGACTGCGTCATTGTGGAGACCGATGGCGAATCGCATCTGGAGCCGCGGCAGGTGAAAAAGGATCGGGGGCGGAACAACGCGAGCCTCGTCGGAGGCTATCTGGTGCTCAGATTCGGCTACGACGTCGTCGTCCACCACCCCGAGCAGATGCTCGCCCAGGTCCTCGAGTTGCTGGCGCAGCGCCGCCGGGGTGCGTTCCAGCCTTAAGCGCTGGCCGCATCGGCCGTCCGGGGCTACTTTGAGGCCTCAAAAGGGTATTCCCGGGCTGGACGCCGGCGTGTCCGTGTCAAAGTGACCCCGGACCGCCGATATACCAGGGCGCGGCGGTGGTTGCGGGGAGAACAGGCGGGCGGGAAGCCGACGAGGGAGGCTAGTCCTCGTCTTCGTCGTTGAACGCCCACTCGAACATGTCGAAGACGAACTCGGAGAACGTTCCTTCCTCGCTCTTCCACTGGCCGCGGGCGTTGTTGCGGCGGTACACGATCGGGTCCGGAACGCTGAGGTCGCCGACGCGGAAGCCCCAGGTGAACTGCTCTTCCTCGTCCTCCAGGAACATCAGGAAGCCTTCGTCATCGACTTCGAGCTCTTCGGGGTCCCAGAAGTAGTGGTACGCCTCCATGATGTCCTCGCAGCCGCCGACCGCGAGGTAGAACTCCCGCAACACCAGCGGGACCTGGAACTGGTGCTCGGCGAGGGCCGCATCCAGCTCGTCGGCCGGGAGGCCATCCTCTTCCTGCCATTCGTCTTCGAGATACTTCGGAACAAGCGCGCGGAACTTCTCGAGGAACATGTCAGTCATGGTTCTTATCCTAGCTAATCCTTACGCCCGCCATCCGCCGTGTCCAAGCCGAGCCGGTGCCAGCCGCGGACCGCCAGCGGAACGTGCCACTGGCGCCGCCAGGCCGTGACGCGGAAGGCGAAAACGACGGCCGCCACTACACCCGCGGTGACCGCGTTGAACGTGCCGGTGATGGACAGGACCATGGTCATCGCCGCCCCCGCAAACGCCGGCAGCGCGTAGAGATCCTTCGGATCGAAGAGCTGCGGCACCTCATTGGCGGTGATGTCGCGCAGCAGGCCGCCACCCACCGCCGTCGTGACCCCGAGCAGCACCGCCGCAACCGGGTTCATCCCGGCGGACAGCGCCTTGAGGGTTCCGGTGATGCAGAAGAGCGCGAGGCCGCCGGCGTCGAACAGGATGAGCAACGAGGTGTAGCGCTGGACGCTGGAAAACAGGAAGTACACCAGCACCGTTGCCAGAAGCGGGGGCACGAGATAGGCCGGGTTCGTGAAGGCCGCGGGCGGGCCGGCGTTGATGATGATGTCGCGGATGACGCCGCCGCCCAGGCTCACCACCGAGGCCAGCAGGAGGGAGCCGATGATGTCGAACTGCTTCCGGGCCGCGAGCAGTGACCCGGAGACCGCGAAGAAGAAGACGCCGGCCAGGTCCAGCCAGACCAGGACAAGGCTGAAGTAAGAAGTCATGGAGTGTCCCGGTCGAATCTCAAAGGGGGCGGATGGGGCGGCTCCAAGGTTACGCTAACGGCTATGAATAGCCCCATCCTGATTGCCTGCGCCCACGGCACCTCCAGCACCGAGGGTGCCGCCGAAGTCAACGCCCTCCGGGCCGGGATCGCCGCGCTGCGGCCGGGGCTCGACGTCCGCGAAGCCTACGTCGACGTCCAGGACCCCGAGCTGCCGGCCGTTGTCGCGGGCCTGCCGGTGGGGGAGGCCGCCGTCGTTGTCCCCCTGCTGCTCAGCGTCGGCTACCACGTCAAGGTGGACATCGCCCGCGCCGTCAAGAGCCGGCCCGGCACCCGCGCCGCCGCCCCGCTGGGCCCCGATCCGCGGCTCGCGGCGCTGCTGGACGTCCGGCTGAGGGAAGCCGGCGTGACCGACAACGACGCCGTGATCCTCGCCGCTGCCGGGTCCTCCGACCCCACCGCGGCGCAGAACGTCGAGGAGCTTGCAGGACAGCTGCGGGCGCTGCGGCCCAACCGGATCATTGCAGCGTACGGCGCTTCGGCCAAGCCTTCGGTGCAGGACGCCGTGCACGCAGTGCGCGAGGAGGGCGCTCTGGTGGCCGCAGGGCCGCAGGGGAGGGTGGTGATCGCTGCCTACCTGCTGGCACCTGGCTTCTTCCACGACCAGCTCGCCAAGGCCGGCGCGGACCTCGTCACCGCGGCACTGCTGCCCTCCCCGGTGCTCGCCGAGATCGCGCTGGAACGCTACGACGCGGCGCTCGCGTCAGGGTCCTGAAGGCCCCCGGACCATGCACAGCAGCCGCGCCACTTCAAGGCCCGCCGACGCTTCGTGACGATTTGTTGCCCTAGGTGACCCCGCGTTTCTGACCCTTTGTGACGGCATTACGGGCCACCCTACAGTCGATCCATGACTGATACAGCTCTAGCCGGAGCGTCTGCGGACCAGGCTGCCCCAGGCCGTACCAAGCGCCCCACCAACCGCCCCGCCGCAAAGCCGCACGGGCAGTGGAAAGTGGACGGCACCGCGCCGCTGAACGCCAACGAAACCTGGAAGCAGGAAGACAACGGCCTCAACGTCCGCGAGCGTATCGAGTCCGTCTACTCCAAGCACGGCTTCGACTCAATCGACGGCACGGATTTGCACGGCCGTTTCCGCTGGTGGGGCCTCTACACCCAGCGCAAGCCCGGGATCGACGGCGGCAAGACCGCCACGCTCGAGCCGCACGAGCTCGAGGACAAGTACTTCATGCTGCGCGTCAGGATCGACGGCGGCGCCCTCACCACCGAGCAGCTCCGGGTCATCGGCCAGATCTCCGTCGACTTCGCCCGCGGCTCCGCCGACCTCACCGACCGCCAGAACATCCAGCTGCACTGGATCCGGGTCGAGGACGTGCCGGAAATCTGGCGCCGCCTCGAGTCGGTGGACCTGTCCACCACGGAGGCCTGCGGCGACGTCCCCCGCGTCATCCTCGGCTCGCCCGTCGCCGGCATCGCCAAGGACGAGATCATCGACCCGACCCCGCTGATCCACGAGCTCGCCGAACGCTTCATCGGCGACCCGGAACTGGCCAACCTGCCGCGAAAATTCAAGACCGCCATCACCGGCCACCCCAGCCAGGACGTGGTGCACGAGATCAACGACGTCGCACTGGTGGGTCTGGTCCACCCCGAACTCGGCATCGGCTACGACCTCTGGGTGGGCGGCGCGCTGTCCACCAACCCCATGCTGGGCAAGCGCCTGGGCGCCTTCGTCCGGCCGGACCAGGCCGCCGACGTCTGGCTCGGCGTCACCAGCATCTTCCGCGACTACGGCTACCGGCGGATGCGCACCAAGGCCCGGCTGAAGTTCCTGCTGGCCGACTGGGGACCGGTGAAGTTCCGCCAGGTTCTCGAGGACGAATACCTCGGCTACAAACTCGACGACGGCCCGGCCGCGCCCAAGCCCTCCACCCCCGGCGACCACATCGGCGTCCATGAGCAGAAGGACGGCAAGTTCTTCATCGGCGCCACCCCGCTGGCCGGCCGGCTCTCCGGCAGCCAGCTCGTAAAGCTCGCGGACACCCTGGAAGCACGCGGCTCGCAGCGGCTGCGGACCACCCCGCACCAGAAGCTCGTGGTCCTCGACGTGCCCAAGGACCAGGTGGAACCGCTGGTGGCCGAACTCGACGCCCTGGGCCTCTCCGCCCGGCCGTCCGTGTTCCGCCGCGGCACCATCGCCTGCACCGGCATCGAATACTGCAAGCTCGCCATCGTCGAAACCAAGCTCACGGCCGCCACCGCCGTCGCCGAGCTGGAACGCCGCCTCGCCGACCTGGTCGAGACCGCGCAGCTGCCGCAGGCCCTCTCGCTGCACATCAACGGCTGCCCCAACTCCTGCGCCCGGATCCAGACCGCGGACATCGGACTCAAGGGCATGATGCTCCCCACGCCCGACGGCGACCCCACCCCGGGTTTCCAGGTCCACCTCGGTGGCGGGCTGGCTTCCGACAGCCGCGAGGAAGCCGGGCTAGGACGCACCGTCCGCGGCCTCAAGGTCACGGCCGACGACCTGCCCGACTACGTCGAACGCGTGGTCCGGAAGTTCGTGGCCGACCATACCGAGGGCCAGACCTTCGCCGAGTGGGCCTTCGCCGCCGACGAAGGTGATCTGCAGTGAGCACCGTCCTCCGCACCCACGACGAGCTCAAGGTGATCGCCGAGTCCGGCGCCGCCGAGCTCGGCTGGGACGCCCCGGCCCGCGATGTCATCGCCTGGGTGGCCCGGAACTTCGAACTGCCCGCCGTCGCCGTCGCCTGCTCCATGGTCGACGCCGTCCTCCCCGCGCTCGTCGCGGACCAGCTTCCCGGCGTCGACGTCCTCTTCCTGGAGACGGGCTACCACTTCCCGGAAACCCACACGACCCGCGACGAGGTGGCAGCCAGCCTGCACATCAACGTCGTCGATGTGCTCCCCGAGAACACCGTGGAGCAGCAGGACCGGCTCCTCGGCAAGGACCTCTTCGCCCGCGACCCCGCGCAGTGCTGCGCGCTGCGCAAGGTGGCCCCGCTGCGCCGCACCCTCGCCGGCTACGAGCTCTGGTTCACCGGGGTCCGCCGCGACGAGGCCCCCACCCGCACCAACACCCCGCTGGTCACCTGGGACGAGACCAACGGCCTGGTCAAGGTCAACCCCGTCGCGGCCTGGAGCTTCGACCAGCTGGTGCAGTACTCGATCGACTTCCTCCTCCCCGTCAACCCGCTGCTTTCACAGGGCTACCCGTCCATTGGCTGCCAGCCCTGCACCCGCAAGGTAGCGCCCGGCGATGACCCCCGCGCCGGCCGCTGGGCAGGAACAGACAAGACAGAATGCGGGCTACACGTATGAGCAACTTGAGCACGACGACGGCCGGCTACGCCTCCGCAGCAGATGCCGCCCCCGCCCCTTCGCTGGACGGCGATGCTGCAAGCAGCATCGCGTCCAGCTACGGAAGGCCCGATGCCACTCCCGGGGCGGCATCTGCCGCTCCGGCTCTGCGGTCGGGTCGCCTGAGTTCCCCGGCCCGCCTGTCGTCTTTGGACACGTTGGAATCCGAGGCGATCCACATCATCCGCGAGGTGGTGGCCGAGTTCGAGAAGCCGGCGCTGCTGTTTTCCGGCGGCAAGGACTCCGTGGTCATGCTGCACCTGGCCACCAAGGCGTTCTGGCCCGGGAAGGTACCGTTCCCGGTCCTGCATGTGGACACCGGGCACAACTTTCCCGAGGTCATCGAGTTCCGCGACCGGACCGTGGAGCGGCTGGGGCTCAAGCTCGTTGTCGGCTCCGTGCAGGAGTTCATCGATTCCGGGGAGCTGGCCGAGCGTGCCGACGGCACCCGCAATCCGCTGCAGACCGTCCCCCTGCTGGACGCGATCCAGCGCAACAAGTTCGACGCCGTCTTCGGCGGCGGCCGCCGGGACGAGGACAAGGCCCGGGCGAAGGAGCGCATCCTGAGCCTGCGCGACGAGTTCGGCCAGTGGGATCCGCGCAACCAGCGGCCCGAGCTGTGGAACCTGTACAACGGCCGCCACACGGTGGGCCAGCACGTCCGCGCGTTCCCGATCAGCAACTGGACCGAGCTGGACGTCTGGCGCTACATCGAGCGCGAAAACATCGACCTTCCGGGCCTTTACTACGCCCACGACCGCGAGGTCTTCGCCCGCGACGGCATGTGGCGCGCGGTCGGCGAGGTCTCCCAGCCCCGCGACAACGAAGAGGTCATCACCAAGACTGTCCGCTACCGGACCGTCGGCGACATGTCCTGCACCGGCGCCGTCGAATCGGCCGCCGCCACCGTGCGCGACGTCGTGATCGAAGTTGCAGCCTCCACCATCACCGAACGTGGCGCCACCCGGGCGGACGACCGCATCTCCGAGGCCGCCATGGAAGACCGCAAGAAGGACGGCTATTTCTAATGAGCACCGACACCGACACCGCCCGCGCGGCTGCCCCTCTGGACGAGGCCCCGCTCGCGCACCGGGCTCTGTCTTCGACCCTGTTCCGTTTCGCGACCGCCGGATCGGTCGACGACGGCAAGTCCACCCTGGTGGGCCGGCTCCTGCACGACTCCAAGGCGATCCTCGCCGACCAGCTCGACGCCGTCGCCCGCACCTCCGCGGACCGCGGGTTCGGCGGCTCAGGCGCCACCGGCACGCAGGCGATTGACCTCGCGCTGCTGACCGACGGCCTGCGCGCCGAGCGGGAACAGGGCATCACCATCGACGTCGCCTACCGCTACTTCGCCACGGACCGCCGCAGCTTCATCCTCGCGGACTGCCCCGGCCACGTGCAGTACACCAAGAACACGGTGACCGGCGCGTCCACTGCGGATGCCGTCGTCGTGCTCATTGACGCCCGCAAGGGTGTCCTGGAGCAGACCCGCCGGCATCTCTCCGTGCTGCAGCTGCTGCGGGTGGCGCACGTGATTGTCGCCGTGAACAAGATCGACCTGGTGGACTTCAGCGAGGCCGTGTTCCGCGGGATCGAGGCCGACGTGCAGAAGGTCGGCCGGGAGCTCGGGCTGGGCCGTGACGATTCAAATACAGGCGGCATCGCTGATCTTTTCGTCATCCCGGTGTCCGCGCTCGACGGCGACAACGTGGTGGACCGCTCGGAGCGCACGCCCTGGTATGGCGGGCCGGCCCTGCTCGAGGTCCTGGAGACGCTGCCGGCCGCGGATGAACTCGAGAGCCACCTGGAAAGCTTCCGGTTCCCTGTGCAGCTGGTCATCCGGCCGCAGGGGGCGCTGGCTCCCGACGCCGTCGCCGGCGGACTCGACGTCGAAGGCTTCCGCGACTACCGGGCCTACGCCGGGCAGATCACCGAGGGCTCGGTGAAACTGGGGGACAAGGTCAGCGTACTGACTCCCGGCCAGGCGCCGCGCACCACCACAGTGAGCGGCATCGACTTCGCCGGACTGGAACTGACCGAGGCCGTGGCCCCGCAGTCCGTGGCGCTGCGCCTCGCGGATGAGTTCGACGTCGCCCGCGGGGACACGATCGCGGCGGCGGGACCCGCCGGTGGCAAAATACCGGAGGCCTCGGCGGACCTGTATGCCGCACTGTGCTGGCTCTCGCCCAAGCCGCTCCGCGAGGGCGCCAAGGTGCTGGTCAAGCACGGCACCCGCACGGTCCAGGCCCTGGTCCGGAACGTGACGGGCAAGCTGGACCTCGCCAACTTCCAGCTGGAGCCCACTTCCACCCTGGAGCTCAACGACATTGGACATGCCCAGCTGCGTCTCGCCGCGCCGCTGCCGCTCGAGAACTACCTGCACCACCGCCGCACCGGGGCGTTCCTCGTGATCGATCCGCTGGACGGAAACACCCTCGCCGCGGGCCTCGTCAACGACCACCCCGGCGACCACGAGGACGAGCGCTACTCGATCTAAGGCCTTGCCACCCGGCTGCCCTCCCGCGATCATCGTCATGGGAGGGCAGATCCTTGGAGATCATCAACAGCCGGCTCATCAGCTGGGCTTCGATCCTGGATGACGCGACGCGCGCGCAGGCCCTGGCCACGGCACAGCTGCCCATCATCTATCCGCACACAGTATGCCCTCAAGGACCTGCCCGCGGACCGGAAACTGCTGCGGGAGGGCATTGAGCACGCCATTCCGCTGTCCGCCGGCCACTTCAACCACGGGATCAGCGCCACCGCCGCACCCCGCATTGCCCAACTGCGGCGGATGGCAGCCCACGCGCGCTTCGACCCTGCCCAGTACGCCGCGAACTGGACACTCCAGCTGGGATCGCTGGGCTCGGGCAACCACTTCATCGAGGTGTGCGTGGATGAGGCGGACGCCGTCTGGCTCTTCCTGCATTCCGGCTCCCGCGGCGTCGGCAACAAACTCGCGCAGCGGCACATCGGCGAGGCCCGGAGCATGGTCGCACGCCGGCACATCGCCCTGCCGCACCCGGACCTGGCCTACCTCGAGGAAGGCACCCCTGAATTCGACCGTTACATCAGGGAGCTCCGGTGGGCCCAGCACTTCGCCCTGCTGAACCGGGAGGAGATGATGGACCGGGTGGTCCGGCAGTTTGAAACCTGGATCGGCGGCTCCGTCCGCGAGGCCGAACGGATCAACTGCCACCACAACTTCACGGCGAAGGAATGGCATACGGCAAGTCCGTCTGGGTCTCGCGCAAAGGAGCCATCAGGGCCGAAGCGGGCGACCCCGGGCTGATTCCCGGCTCCATGGGCACCGCGTCCTACGTCGTCGTCGGGCTGGGAAACCGCGCGTCGCTGAACTCATCGCCGCACGGCGCCGGCAGGGAGTACTCGCGGAACTCCGCGAAGAAGACCTTTACCCTGGCCGAGCTGAAGGCCGCCATGCGGGGCATCGAATTCCGTCCCAGCGAGGCATTCATCGACGAGATCCCGGCGGCCTACAAGCCCATTGACCAGGTAATGCGCGACTCCGCGGACCTCGTCAAGATACGGCACAAGCTCCGGCAGCTCGTCAACGTTAAAGGCGACTAATCCGCTGAAGAGCCGGATGGCGGCTCCGCATGTGACGCTGCATGAACTCACGTGACCCCGGGTTTCCGGGCCGTTGAACCGGGTTCCTGCCAGTCCCTATGGTGAACCAATGACAACCATGGATCGGCTCTCCCACGGCCCCCGCGGCGAGTTCCGGGGGCGATGTCGCCGGCGCTGACCACCCGCCCGGCCCCGCACACCCCCCCACGAACAGGACCTCCCGCATGTCATCCCCCTCGAACAACCCCACCCCCGGCCAGACCCCCGGAACCACTGGAACAACAGGAACCACCCGGATCGTCGCCGGCGAAACCACCAAACCCAGGCGCAAGCGCACCCTGGAGATCAGCCTGGCTGTCGGCCTCGTGCTGCTGATCGGTGCCGGTGCCGCCGTCGCGTCCACGGTGTCCCGCACCACGGAAGCCGCGCCCGCAGCGGCGGTTTCCGACGCCCCGGCTGCCGAACTCAAACTCGGCTACTTCGGCAACATCACCCACGCCCCGGCCCTCGTCGGGGTCAGCCAGGGCCTGCTCGCCAAGAGCCTCGGCGAGACCAAGCTCAGCACCCAGGTCTTCAACGCCGGCCCCGCCGCGATCGAGGCCCTCAACGCCGGCGCCATCGACGCCACCTACATCGGCCCCAACCCCGCCATCAACTCCTACGTCAAGAGCAAGGGCGAATCAATCAGCATCATCGCCGGTGCAGCGTCCGGCGGGGCGCAGCTGGTGGTCAAACCCGAGATCGCCTCGGCCGCGGACCTCAAAGGCAAGAAGCTCGCGACCCCGCAGCTCGGCGGCACGCAGGACGTGGCACTGCGCGCCTGGCTGGGCAAGCAGGGCTACAAGACCAACACAGACGGCAGCGGCGACGTCGCCATCAACCCCACCGAGAACGCCCAGACCCTGAAGCTGTTCCAGGACGGCAAGCTCGACGGAGCGTGGCTGCCGGAGCCCTGGGCCTCCCGCCTGGTCCTCCAGGCCGGAGCGAAAGTCCTCGTCGACGAAAAGGACCTCTGGGACAAAGGCGAATTCATCACCACCGTCCTGATCGTCAACAAAAAATTCGCCGCCGAGCACCCCGCCACGGTCAAGGCGCTGCTGAAGGGCCACGTCGAATCCGTGGACTGGCTCAACGCCGCGCCCGCCGCGGAGAAATCCACGGTCCTCAACGCCGCCCTCAAGGAATCCGCCGGCGCCGCCCTGCCGGCCGACGTGATCGACCGTTCGCTCAAGAACATCGTCTTCACCGTCGACCCGCTCGCCGGAACGTACAAAAAGCTGCTCCAGGACGGGGTCGACGCCGGCACCACCACCCAGGCCGACATCACCGGCATCTTCGACCTCACTGCCCTGAACAGCGTCCTGAGCGGCAGCCCCGCCGGGAAGAAGATCTCCGCGCAGGGACTGGGCAAGGACTAGCCAGTTCCCGCCGCCAGCTCCGCCACCATTAGTTAGGACGTGACCATGCCAGTCGTACTGGAAAACCTGGGCAAGCGCTTCGGCGACGGCGCCCCGGTGCTGGACGACGTCAACGCCAGCATCGGGCAGGGCGAGTTCGTCGCCCTGCTCGGTGCGTCCGGCTGCGGCAAGTCCACCCTGCTGAACATTATGGCGGGACTGGAGGCCCCGACGTCGGGCGCCCTCGAGGTCCCCAGCGATGGCGCCGCGTTTATGTTCCAGGACGCGGCGCTGTTTCCCTGGTTGACTGCGCGGGAAAACATTGAGCTGGCCCTGAAGCTGCGTGGAGTCGGGAAGGCCGAGCGCCGGGTGAAAGCCGACGAGCTCCTGGACCTCGTGCATCTGGGCGGCGCGGGGGACAAGCGCCCGCACGAGCTCTCCGGCGGGATGCGCCAGCGTGTAGCCCTGGCCCGGTCGCTCGCCCAGGACCGGCAGCTGCTCCTGATGGACGAGCCGTTCGCCGCCCTCGACGCGATCACCCGCGACCTGCTGCACGATGAGCTGGAGCGGATCTGGAAGGAAACCGGCCGCACCATCGTATTTGTCACGCACAACGTCCGCGAGGCGGTCCGGCTGGGCCAGCGCGTGCTGCTGCTTTCCTCCCGGCCCGGCCGCGTGGTGCGGGAGTGGCACGTCAGCGAAGAACACCGCACCGACGCCGGACTGGCCGGCCAGCTCACCGGCGAAATCACCGCCCGGCTACGCGAGGAGATCCGCCGCCATGCCAAGTAAACAAACGTCGCTGGTAGAGCCCGGCGAGACGCGCCACATCACCGCGGCCCTGACCCGGTCCTCCACGGGCTCGGCCGACCTCCGCGAACTCGAGGCCGGCCTGGACTCGCTCCAGTCCGACGCCGTGCGCAAGGCCCGGATCGACTGGAGCCGGATCCTGCTGCCTGTGGCCGCCGTCGCGGTCCTCATCCTTGCCTGGCAGCTGTACGTGTCGATGGGCTTCAAACGGCAGGACCTCGTGCCCGGCCCGCTCGACGTCGTGGCCCAGTTCGGCCGCCTCTGGGCCGAGGGCAAACTGCAGGAAGCGGTTTGGACCTCGCTGCAGCGCGGACTCGCGGGATTCGTGATCAGCGTGGCCATCGCCACCCCGATCGGACTCGTGCTGGCCCAGGTGGCCCCGCTCCGCCGCGCCTTCGGCCCGCTGATCTCCGGGCTGCAGGTACTGCCGTCCGTGGCGTGGGTACCCGCCGCCATCATCTGGTTCGGCCTCACCGACGCCACCGTGTACTTCGTGGTGTTCATGGGCGCCATCCCCTCGATCATCAACGGGTTGATTTCGGGCGTGGACCAGATCCCGCCGCAGTACCGCAGCGTGGGGAAGGTCCTGGGCGCCTCCCGGGTCCAGCTGGCGCTCCAGATCATCCTCCCCGCGGCGTTGCCCGGCTATCTGAGCGGACTCAAACAGGGCTGGGCCTTCTCCTGGCGTTCCCTCATGGCCGCGGAAATCATCGCCGTCGGCGGCTCCATCGGGTTCGGCTTGGGATCTATGCTGAACCAGGGCCGCGACCTGTCCGACATGACCATCGTGATGTCCGCGATCCTGCTGATCCTCGCCGTCGGCATCCTGATTGAACTGCTCGTTTTCGCCCCAATCGAAAAGCGGTTGCTTCGCCGTCGTGGTCTCCTCGCCGGCAGCACCCGCTAACCCCCGGCACCCCAACGCGTAAGCAGGGCCCGACGGCGACTTCCGCCGTCGGGCCCTGCTGTGTCCGCGGGGTCCTCCTCGCGACTCCTTGTCCGGACCCCGGGACCGGCCTACGCTCGCGGCTATAGGCCGGTATGCGGCCGACCCATCCCAATTCCTAGGAGACAGCCGTGGCGCCACAATACGGAGTGCTGGCACTGGTCGAAGCCAAGCCGGGGAAGGAACAGGACGTCTGGGACTTCCTCAACGGGGGCCGGGACATCGTCTGACGGAGCCCGGCACCCGGACTTGGTATGCCTTCCGGGTCAACGGGAACACCTTCGGCATCTTCGACACGTTCGACACCGAGGAGGACCGGCAAGCCCATCTCAACGGAGCCATCCCCGCGGCCCTCGGCCAGCACGGGCCCGAGCTGCTGGCCAAGGACCCCGACATCAAACTGATCGAGCTCATCGCGGTGAAATAGGTTGATGGCTGCCCGCCCGCCTGCCGAACGGGGGCACATTGACACGGACACGCCGTGATGTGAGCCCGAAGTGGCTGTTCTGGCCGTCAAAGTGCCCCCGGACGGCGACAGGGTGACCCGGACCGCAGCCGGACCGCAGCCGGACCGCAGCCTGACCGCGCCAACTGTGTGACGTGGCGTTACCCCGCGTGAACTGGTGTTTCCCTACCGTTGTTCCGCCATATGACGCCGCCCTATCGTCGATGCATGGCAATTCAGGACATTTACCCCACGGCGCTGCGCCTCCTCGGCCGCCCCGTGCTGGTCGTCGGCGGCGGCCCGGTCGCCGCGCGCCGCGCCAAGGGCCTGCTCGACGCCGGAGCCCAAGTCACCGTCGTCGCGCCCCTTGCCTGCCCCGCCCTGCATGACCTGGCCGACGCCGGCCTCCTCACCTGGGAACCACGCGAGTACCGCAGCCCCGACGTCGACGGGGCCTGGTTCGTCCAGACCGCGACCGGCGACGCCGCCGTGGACGCCCGGGTATCGGCCGACGCCGAGGCGCAGCGCATCTGGTGCGTGAACGCCTCCGACCACGAAGCCTCCGCCGCCTGGACGCCCGCCGTCGCCGTCGTGGATGACGTCAAGATCGCCGTCAACGCCGGGGGAGACCCGCGTCGTGCCATGGCCCTGCGCGACGCCGTTGCCACCGCCCTGGAAACCGGGGACCTGCCGCTCCGCCGGCGGCGGGCGACCGCCGGATCCGTTGCCCTCGTGGGCGGCGGACCCGGCGACAGCGGGCTGATCACCGTCCGCGGCCGGCGGCTCCTGGGCCAGGCCGACGTCGTCGTCGCGGACCGCCTAGGCCCCCGCGAACTCCTGGCCGAACTGGCCCCCGACGTCCGTGTCATCGAGGTTGGCAAAACCCCCGGCCACCACCCGGTCCCGCAGGCAGAGATCAACCGCATCCTCGTCGACGAAGCCCTGCAGGGCCACCGCGTGGTCCGGCTCAAGGGCGGTGACCCCTACGTCCTGGGCCGCGGCGGCGAGGAAGCCGAGTTCTGCCGGCAGCACGGCGTCGAGGTCGAAGTGGTCTCCGGCGTCACATCCGCCATCTCGGTCCCGGCCGCTGCCGGCATCCCGGTCACGCACCGCGGGCTGGCCAAGGGCTTCAGTGTGGTGACCGGCCACGAGGAGCTGTCCGAAGTCCCGGCCCGCGCGGACCACACCGTGATCCTGCTCATGGGCGTGGGCCAGCTGCGCGATTCCGCGGCCTCGCTGGCACGCGCCGGTTTGCCTCCGGAGACGCCTGTTGGCATCGTAGAGAATGGTTACTTGCCGAACCAGCGGGTGACCATCGGAACGCTCGGGACCATCGCGGACCAGGCGGAGGCCGCAGGAGTCGCGAACCCCGCCGTGATCGTGATCGGTGACGTGGTCCGCGTCAGCCCGTTCGCGCCGTCGCACTTCAAGACCGCGGACTACAGCACCACCACCCCGAACGCACCCCGCACACCCCGCACACCCCGCACCACCAAGACCCGCGTACTGACCCCCTAAAACCCGTCGATTGCTCCATAACTGCCGTTATCAGGCCTCAAAAGGGCCGTTATGGAGCAACGGATGCAGAAGAACAAAGGAACACAGCCGTGTCAACGAACACCCCTGCAGGAACTGCTGCCCGCCCGCTGCGCATCGCCGTCGTCGGCTCCGGACCCGCCGGTGTGTACGCCGCGGACATCCTGACCAAGAGCGAAGCCGTGAAAAGCGGCGAACTCACGGTCAGCATCGACCTCTTCGACCGCTACCCGGCACCCTACGGACTGATCCGCTACGGCGTCGCCCCGGACCACCCGCGCATCAAGGGCATCGTCAACGCCCTGCACAAGGTCCTGGACCGCGGCGACATCCGCTTCTTCGGCAACGTCGACTACGGCACGGACCTCACCCTCGAGGACCTCCG
Source organism: Pseudarthrobacter kochi (assembly GCF_055412805.1). Lineage (NCBI taxonomy): Bacteria > Bacillati > Actinomycetota > Actinomycetes > Micrococcales > Micrococcaceae > Pseudarthrobacter > Pseudarthrobacter kochi. The sequence goes on along the minus strand of NZ_JBVAYV010000010.1, from coordinate 27,340 downwards.
CACCCACTACGACGCCGTCATCTTCGCCACCGGGGCCATCAAGGACGCGGACCTGAACATCCCCGGCATCGAGCTCGAGGGCTCCTACGGCGGCGCCGACTTCGTTTCCTGGTACGACGGCCACCCGGACGTGTCCCGCGAGTGGCCCCTGGAGGCCAAGGAAGTCGCCGTGATCGGCAACGGCAACGTGGCCCTGGACGTGGCCCGGATGCTCTCCAAGCACGCCGATGACCTCCTGGTCTCCGAAATCCCGGATAACGTGTACCGCGGCCTGAAGGATTCCCCGGTCACGGACGTGCACGTCTTCGGCCGCCGCGGGCCCGCCCAGGTCAAGTTCACCCCGCTGGAGCTGCGCGAGCTCTCTCATTCCAAGGACGTGGACATCATCCTCTACGCCGAGGACTTCGAGTTCGACGCCGAATCGGACCGGCAGATCCAGAGCAACAACCAGACCAAAACCATGGTCGGAACGCTCACCAACTGGATCGCGGAGCAGCCCGAGGACCTCTCCGAGCTCACGGCCTCCCGCCGCCTGCACCTGCACTTCCTGCACAGCCCGGTCGAGATCTATGGAACAACAGGCGACGCCGATGCCCCCGGCCGCGTCGCCGGCATCAAGTTCGAGCGCACCGAGCTGGACGGCACGGGCAACGCCCGCGGCACCGGCGAGTTCGTCGACTACCCGGTCCAGGCCGTGTACCGCGCCATCGGCTACTTCGGCTCGTCGCTGCCCGAGGTCGAGTTCGACCACAGCAAGGGTGTTGTCCCGAACGACGGCGGCCGCGTCCTGGATGCCTCAGGCACCCACGTGCCGGGCATCTACGCCACGGGCTGGATCAAGCGCGGGCCCGTCGGGCTCATCGGCCACACCAAGGGCGACGCCCTCGAAACCGTCACCTACCTGCTGGAGGACCGCGACAACCTGCCGCCCGCGGCGGCACCCGCACCGGGCGCGGTCGTCGAACTGCTGGAAAACCGCCGCGTGCAGTACACCAGCTGGGAAGGCTGGCTGGCCCTGGACGCGCACGAGCGGTCCCTCGGCGAAAAGGCGCGTGCCGGTGCGGATGGCTTCCAGCGCGAGCGCATCAAGGTGGTCCCGCGCGAGGCCATGGTCCAGATCTCCCGCGACGGGGTGGCTGCGGAGGTCTGATCCCCCGAACCAACACACAACGCGGGGTCACTCCGCGCCCGTCCCGGAGGGAATCATGGGCCGGACGTGACCCCGCGTTGATTGGTGGGTGGAGGGAAATCCGGGTTGTAGTCAGTAGGCTTACCGTCATGGATGAGCAGTGCAGGCAACAGGCCCCGGCACCGGGAACGCGCCGATGAGGCTCCGTCGCAGCAACGCGTCCGGGCGAGGCTACCGGCGCGTCGCGGCCGGGACCGGGTTCAGCTACAAGGACCTCGACGGCTCCACCCTGCCGCCCGGGCCGGTGCGCGAGAGGCTCGAGAGCATTGGCATCCCGCCGGCCTGGACGGACGTCTGGATCGCGCCGTACGACAACGGGCACATCCAGGCCACGGGACTCGACGCCGTCGGCCGGCGCCAGTACATCTACCACCCGGGCTGGCGCGAGAAAAAGGACCGGCTCAAGTTCGACCGTTCGCTCCAGCTCGCGGAAACCCTGCCGGCCGCGCGCCGGCTCGTCACGATGGACCTGCGCTCCGAGGGCCTCACCCGGGAGCGGGTGCTGGCCGCCGCCTTCAGGATGCTGGACAGCGGCTCGCTGCGGGTCGGCTCGGAGCGGTACACGAACGAAAACGGCAGCCACGGCCTCGCCACCCTGCTCTGCGCCCACGTGAAGCTGCGCAAGGACGAACTCCGGCTCAGCTTCCCCGCCAAAAGCGGCAAGAACTGGGAGTCGCGGATTCACGACGCCGACCTCGCCACCGTCGTCCGCCAGCTCAAGCGCCGCGGCGGCAGCGCCCGCCTGCTCGCGTACAAGGACGGCCGGAGCTGGCACCCGGTGTCCAGCCAGGACATCAACCAGTACGTCAAGGAGCGCACCGGGCAGGACTTCACCGCCAAGGACTTCCGCACCCTGCGCGGGACGGTTGCCGCAGCCGCGAGCCTGGCGCAGAGCGGTCCGCAGCCCAAGGTGTCAGCCCGGAAGCGCGCGGTGAGCCGCGCCATGCTGGACGCGTCCGCCGTCCTGGGGAACACGCCGTCGATCGCCCGGAAGAGCTATGTGGATCCGCGGCTGCTGGACCACTTCGCCGCGGGGGAGACCATTGACCCGAAGCGGCCGGACTCCGCCGAATCCGAGGTCCGCGCCCTGCTGTACCGCGAGGGCGACGTGGTCGAACTGCGCTAGGGGACCGGCGGGCGCTACATCCGTCCGAAGCGTGCCCGGAGCAGGGCGAACACCCCGTAGGCCATGAAGCCGGCGCCGATCGCCAGGAGCAGGATGGGTCCGAACGGATGGTCCCGCAGGGCCTTGAGGCTGCCGTCCAGGCCCGTGGACGAGCCGGGATCATTCGTGGCCGCGGCGATGGCAAACAGCAGGCCCGTCAGGATCAGCGCCACCCCCTTGGCGATATGGCCGGCAACACCCAGTCCGCTGACCAGGCGGCCGCGGCGTGTCCCCTCAAAGTGCCCCAGCTCCTCCTTGAACGTCTTCCCCACACCCTTGACGATGAAGTACACGCCGATCCCGATGATCGTCAGGCCCAGGCCGATGAGCGCCGGCACCCCAAACGGGCTGCGCACCAAGGCGGTGCTGAAGTCCCGGGTCGAGTCGCCCGAATCGCCCCGGCTGCCCAGCGCGAAGCCGGCGAAGCTGAGCCCCACGCTCCCGTAGGCGATGCTGAGGAAGCCGGAGGAAACGAGCTTCCCGAGCCGTTGCCGCCGCGGGAGGTGCCGGGCCCGCAGGGTGGCCTCGCTCAGCTGCCACACGGCGAGCCCGGCGCACGCGATGAACCCGGCCCACATGACCGCCGGGCCCCACGGGTTGGCGGCGAGCTGTTCGATCGCTCCGGTGGGCTCGGCCTGGCCCGGGGCCCCGAGGACCAGGGCCACGGCAATCGCGCCGATCACGACGTGCAGCAACGCCATTACGGCAAAGCCGGACCGGGCGACGACGTCGAGCGCCGCGCTGTTGGAGGCGGCCTCCGCGGCATCGGCCGCGTCGCCGGCAGCCGCCCCGACGGCCTCGCCGAGGCTCCCGCCGGCGGGGGAGGGCTGGTCCTTTGGCCCCGGTGCTTCCATGCTGCCGAGTCTACGCAGTGCGGGCGCCGTCCCCCGAACTATCAACTTTTTCATAAGTGTGCTTACCATAGCCCGAACGTGGCCCTTCTTTGGTGCCACGGCAGTTCCGCATCCGACCTCAGACGATAGGAATCTCACCATGGCAGGTAATCTTGTTGCCCGATCCATCCACGACCTGACGGCGGGCGCCTGGTTCGGCGGCTCGCTGATGGGCGCCATCGGGCTGAACGGGGCGACGGCGGAAGCCAAGGATCCGGCCGAACGCACCCGGCTCTCGAGCCTGGGCTGGAAGAAGTGGGCCCCGTTCCAGACGGCGGCGTTCGGCGCGCACTTCCTCTCCGGCCTCGCCATCATGTGGGAAAACAAGGGCCGGATGGCCAAGCAGGACGGCGTCACCCGCCTCACCGTCTACAAGTCCATCGTCACCCTCGCCGGTGCCGCCGTGAGCCTGTACGCCGGGCTCCAGGGCGCCAAGGTGGACAAGCTGGCCAGCGAAGGCGCCGAAGGCGCCACCGAGCCCAGGCCCGGCGCCTCCGAGGAACTTCGCTCCGCGCAGCAGCAGCTGAAGATCCTGCAGTGGGCCATCCCCGTCTTCGCCGGCTGGGTGATCGTCCTGGGCGCCAAGCACGGAGAAATGCAGCGGCCCAAGAACGTGTTCAAGGGCCTCGCGCGCTAAGCACACCCGCCGTCGCCCGCACCACACGGGCCTCCGCACCGGAACGGGATTCCGGCGCGGAGGCCTTTTGCGTCGGGCGGGGCGGCTACTGCTGGATCCACTCCGCGCAGGAGTTCAGGTTCCGGTGCACGCTGTCGACGGCGGCCGCTTCGTCGTGTGCGGCGATGGCGTCCACGAGCTCGTCGTGACCTTCGTGGGGGAGGCCGTTGAAGCCGCCGCGGCGCTGCTGGCGGAGAAGATCGGCGTGGAAGACTGCGCCGAAGCTGGCGTACAGCTCGTGCAGCAGCGGATTGCCCGACGCCTGGGCCACCAGCACATGGAAGTCCCAGTCCGCCTGGGCCCAGCCGGCGTAGTCCTCCGCACGCCAGGCGTCACGGCGCGACTCCAGCAGGCCGCGCATGGCGTCGACGTCTCCGGGCGTGGCGTGGCGGGCGGCGAGCCGGGCCGCCTGCGTATCCAGGCCCACCCGGACCTCCAGGATGTGAACCTGCGAGTGGTCCCGGTACATGCGCTGGGCGGCACCGGCGATCTCGCTCGTGGCGCGGACGTAGGTGCCGTCCCCGCGCCGGACGTCCAGCATGCCGCTGTGAGCCAGGGCCTTGACCGCCTCGCGCAGGGTGCCCCGGGAGACTCCGAGCATGGCCATGAGCTCGGGTTCGGCCGGGATCCGCTGCTGCAGCGGCCATTCGCCGGAATGGATCAGCTCACGCAGCTTGGCAGTGATCTCCTCGACCAGTGGCGGCCGGTGGGACGTGGTGAGTGTCATGACCGGTTCTCCCCGCGGGATGCAGCGACGGGCGGCAAGGTGGACGTGCCGCCGGGCGGCACGTCCGGGGCGCGAAGTTCCGTGCGCTGGGAAACCTTGGGCAGGGCGGTCAGCAGATGCCCGACGGCGATCTGGCCCAGGGCCACGGCCAGCAGCAGGATCAATGGCAGCGTCCAGGCCCCGGTGGCGCTGTGCAGCAGCCCCATCCCGAACGGGCCCAGCGTTGCCAGCAGGTAGCCCGCGGACTGCGCGACCGTGGACAAGGCGGTGGTTTCGGCGGTGCTGCGGCCGCTGCGGCTGATCATCACCATCACGAGCGGGAAGATGCCGAGCCCGAAGCCGAGCAGCACTGCCGTCAGCGGCGCCCAGGAGACCGGCAGGACCAGCATGGACAGGACGCCCGCAGCCATCGTGACCGTGGCCAGGTAGAAGGCGGTGCGCTGCATCCGGGGGCGTGAGCCGATCGCGACCAGTACCATGCCGGCCGGGACGGAGACGAGCTGCATCAGGCCGAACATCAGCCCGCCCTCGGAAGCCGAGAGGCCCAGCGTGACCAGCATGTAGGGGAACCAGCTGAGCACGGCGTAGGCCAGCAGGGCCTGGACGGTGAAGCCGAGAGTAATCAGCGCGCCGGTGCGGGTCCGCAGCAGCGGCCAGGGGGACACCCGGCCGGCTTTGACGGCGGGCGCGTTGCGGTGGGCGTGCAGGGCGATCGGCAGGAAGCCGAGGCAGGCGCCCAGTGCGAGGAAGCCGATCGCTCCGACCCCGGCGGAGGGCGAGCCGAGCTGCTGCGCCACCGGGACGATCAGCACGGCAACCACGGTGGCGCCGGTCGTCATGGTGACGGTGTAGAGCGCCGTCATCAGCGACGTGCGGTGCGCGAAGTGGACCCGGATGAAGAACGGCATGGCCACGTTGCAGATCGCCAGCCCGGACATCCCGACGACGGTGCCCGCCAGCAGCATGCCGGTCGACGGGATGCCGCGGACCAACAGCCCGGCCGCGAGCAGGACGAGGGAGAGCAGGATGGCCTTCTCAAGCCCCAGGATCCGGGTGAGCCACGAGGTCGCGGCGCCGGCCACGGCGAAGCACAGCGTCGGGATCGAGGGGATGATGGCGGCGATCAGCGGCCCGTAGCCCAGCACTGCCTGAAGGTCATGCAGGAGCGCGGCGGCTCCGGTGATGCCGGCGCGCAGGTTCAGGCCGATCAGCACGATCGCCACGACGCCGGCGATGATCACGCCGCGGGGTGTGCGCACGACGGCGGACGGTGCTGTCTCGGGGAGGGCGGACGTCGCCGTGCTGCTAGCCATTCCTAAAGGTTAGACGTTTGATGTTTGAGGATTAACCTTTAGTGGCGAATATCTCGGCAAGTGACACGGCTGCCGTCGCCTTCCATCAGCAACGCGGGTTTAGTGGGCGTGCCGGGCCTGCAGGACCACTTTGAAGAGTTCGCCGAGGACCAGCAGCAACACGGCCGGAACCAGGCAGGCCAGCCACTGTTGGCCGGTGAGCGGGACGGTACCAAAGAAGTCCTGCAGCACGCGTATCTGGGTGATCAGCATCGAGCCGACGAAGGCCCAAGCGAACGCCCAGAGCAGATTCGGGTTGGATAACGTCGAGGGCCCGAAGGCGCTCTCCGTGGGGTAGCGCAGGTTGAGGGCGACGGTGATGTTCATCAGCCCGAGGCCCACAACGGCCATCCTCTGGCCGACCTCAAGTGAGCCGTAGTTTGTCTTGCCGAGCTGCACGAGGACCAGCGTCGCGGCCGCCATGAACAGCCCGAAGACGAGCAGGCGCACCATCATCGACCGGACGATGATCGGCTGGTTGAAGGGCCGTGGCTTGCGGTCCAGGATGCCCGGCGTCGCGAGGTCCAGGCCCATCACGGCGCCAATGGGGGCGACGATCGCCATATGGATCCACAGGACCTGGGCCGGGCTGAGCAGCGCCGTGCCGGCGATCGCGAACGCGGACGAGCCGATGAACGCCAGAATGAACATAAACAGGTTGGCGACCTGGATGCGGATGAATTTCTGCAGGTTGTCGTACACCAGCCGGCCCTCTTCAACGGCCGCCACGATGGTGGCGAAGTTGTCGTCGGCCAGGATCATCTTGGCCGCGCCCTTGGCGACGTCAGTACCCGTGATGCCCATGGCGATCCCGATGTCGGCCGCGGCGATCGCCGGCGCATCGTTCACGCCGTCGCCGGTCATGGCCACGACGTGGCCCTTGCGCTTGAGCACCTCGACCAGCCGGACCTTGTGTTCCGGCGCCACGCGGGCGATCACGCCGATCCCGTCCACCTGGCTGTCGGCCTCGGCGTCGGTCATCGCCGCGAACTCGGCGCCGGTGACTGAAAAACGGCCACCGGCCCTGGCTGGCGATGCGATCGTTCGCGGCGAGGACTTTGGCACGCGATTCCTCGGTGAGGGCCTCGGAGCGGCCGCCCGGCATCCGCCCGGACGAGGACCTGCCGAGGACGACGTCGGGCGCGCCCTTCACGTACGCCCGGATCACGGGCCTGCCGTCGGCGCCGGGCATCCGGTGGAAGGTGGCCATGAATTTGTAGTCGGAGTCGAATGGTACCGATGCCACCCGCGGGTTGTTCCTGCGGAACTCCGTGACGTCCACGCCGCCCTTCTGCGCGAGGACGTACAGCGCCGCCTCGGTGGGGTCTCCGATGACCTCGCCGTCCTGGATGTCGGAGTCGTTGCACAGTGCGCACGGGAACATCACGTAGTCCAGGTCCCGTTCGGCGTCGCCGGTGGTCCGGTTGACCTGCCCCTCGAACCTGTAGCCCTCACCGCTGACGGTGTAATGGTGCTGCACGGTCACGATCTCCCGCACCGTCATCTGGTTCAGGGTCAGGGTGCCTGTCTTGTCGGAGTTGATGGCCGAAGTGGAGCCCAGCGTCTCGACGGCGGGCAGGACCTTCATGATGGCGTTCTTCCTGGCCATGTTGACCGAGCCGACGGACAGGATCGTGGTGACGACGGCGGGCAGCGCGTCCGGGATCGAGCCGACCGCCAGCGCCACGCCGATCCCGAAGAGCACCGCGAAGGATTCGCCCTGGGCCAGGCCCATCACCACGATGGCGATGAAAGCGAAGAGGGCCGCGACGATGATGAAGATGGTGAGCCGGTCCACCTGCTTGGTGAGCGGGGTCTTCTCCGCTTTCTGTCCGGACAGCATGTGGGCGATGTGGCCGACCTCCGACCCCATGCCCGTGGTGGTGACGAGGATTTCTCCGTGGCCGCGGGTCACGTTGGTGTTCATGAACGCCATGTTCAAGCGGTCCCCGATTCCGACGTCGTGCCGGCTGATGGAGGCGGTGTCCTTCTCGACCGCGAGGCTCTCGCCGGTCAGGGCACCCTCCTCGATCTGCAGGGTCGCCGCCAGGATGATCCGGCCGTCGGCGGGGACGCGGTCACCAGCATCGACCACCACGATATCGCCCGGCACATTTTTCTCTGCGGTGACCTCCGCCATGACACCGTCGCGGCGCACTTTGGCCATCGCTTTCATCATCTTCCCCAGGGAAGCGGCTGCCTCTTCGGCCTTACCTTCCTGGTGATATCCCAACCACGCGTTGAACAGGGTCAGGACGGCGAGCCCGATGGCGGTCCCGTATTCCGCGATCAACAGGCTGACCAGTGCGGCGACCACGAGCACGATCTGCATGTAGTCGCCGTAGTGCTTGAAGAACCGCTTCCAGACCGGCTCTTGCTTTGCGGCGGCCAGTGCGTTCGGGCCGTACTCCTGCAGCCGTTGCTGCGCCTCGGCCGCGCTCAGGCCGCGGACCGGGTCCACCCTCAGCTCGGCCGCCACCTCCGCGGGTGCCAGCGCGTACCAGGCGGCGCCTCGGCCGGGACCACCCCTGCTGCTGCTTCGGACTTGCCGTTCATGACCTACTCCTCATCGCGGCGCAGCTTAGAACGTGGTGGGAATTTGCCGCGGGGTGAGGGTCGGCTCGCTGTAGTCGCCGGCCTTCTGCCGCTTCGGCAGTTCGACGTCGAGTCCCGGGAACGGCTCGTAAGGCACCTGGCTCAGCAGGTGGCTGATGATGTTGAGCCGGCCGCGCTTCTTGACGTCGTTGTTCGCGACGAACCCAGGCGCCCATGCTGTGTCGGTGGCCTCGAACATGGCGTCCCTTGCCCGGGAGTAGTCGTACCACCGGCTGTAGGACTTCAAATCCATCGGCGACAGCTTCCACGTCTTGCGCGGCTCGTCCATGCGGCTCTTGAGCCGCCGGGTCTGCTCGTCCGCGCTGACCTCGAGCCAGAACTTGAGGAGGATGATTCCGGAGTCGACCATCGCCTTCTCCACCTGCGGGGTCATGTTGAGGAACTTCTCGGTCTGCTCCGGGGTGCAGAAGCCCATCACGCGCTCCACGCCGGCACGGCTGTACCAGCTGCGGTCGAAGATGACCACCTCTCCGGCCGCCGGAAAATGCGACATGTAGCGCTGGAGGTACATCTGGGATTTCTCCCGGTCCGTCGGTGTGGGGAGTGCCACCACCCGGAAGACGCGGGGGCTCACCCGCTCGACGATGCGCTTGATCGTGCCGCCCTTGCCGGCCGTGTCACGGCCCTCGAACACGATGCAGATTTTAGCTCCGGTGGACTTCACCCACTCCTGCAGGGCAACCAGCTCGCCCTGCAGGATGGCCATCTCCGCCTCGTACTCCTTGCGGCCCATCGTTGTCCGGAGCTCGCTGTCGGCGCTCTTCTTGTTTTTCTTCTTCTTGCCCATGATCGGCCTCCTAGTCGAGTACTTCCTAGGGCGAATCAGGCAGCCGCGCTGCGGCGTCCGAGGGAACCGGCGCGTTCGTCCGTGGAACGGGGGCGGACAGTAGTAGGCATCTGTCACGCGCACTCCCGTGCAGCGACCTGCCTCTCCCAGTGTTGCCCTTGGCCGGAACCGGGTCTACGGCCCTAGGACCCTAAAAAACAACGCGGGGTCACATCGCGCCCATGTTGGGGCCCGGGATGGGCCGGATGTGACCCCGCGTTGCCCTGGGGGCGGGGAGGTCGGGTCAGCGCGGGTGCCGGGCGCCGAGCCGCTGCACGGCCAGCGCGAGCCAGAGCTGCACCCGGTCCGAGGTCTGGGCGGGGTCGTAGCCGGTGAGTTCGGTGATCTGCGCGAGCCGGTAGCGGACCGTGTTCCGGTGCAGGGTGAGCTCTTCGGCGACGGCCGCCACGGAGCCGTTGTTGTTCAGGTAGCTCTCCAGGGTGGCCAGCAGCTCGGCCCCGTGGGTGGCATCAAAGGTCCGCAGCGGATTGAGTGACTCGTTCGCCATGTCTGCCAGGGGAACGTCCTCGCTGGCCAGCAGCAGCGAGGTCAGGCTCAGCCGCTCGGGTTCGTTGACGGGCAGGCCGTGGCTTGCCGCGTCCCGGGCCTCGAAATAGCTCCAGCGCAGCCCGTTCGGCTTCGTGTAGGCGCCGCCGATCCCGATCGTGGCGTGGATCCCGGCCTCGGCCAGGTGGTCGCTGAGGCTCCGGGCCAGCGCGCTGGCGCCGCTGCCGTCGTCGGCGATCACGGCCACCAGGTCCTTGCCGACGACGGCGCTCACCGACTTTTCGAGCGGCTGCGGCAAGGAGGAAGTCCCGAGCTGCTTGAAGTGGGCGGCGGACTCGGCCAGCAGCACGACGTTCCGGCGGGTGCTGTTGACGCCGATGCCGGCGAGCCGCCGGGTCGCCTCGCTGGGATCCAGGGTCCCGTGGATCACGTCCTCCAGGACCTGCCCCGCCAGGGCCCGCTGGGACTGGCGCTGCTTGACCATGTTGTTGAGCTCGACGCTGATCAGGTTCTGCGCGTAGCCCACAATCCCCGAGTCCTCGAAGGGCTGCCTCACCCATAGGGTGCACGCGTCGCGGCGTCCGGTGGGAATCGGGAAGGACGCCCAGCCCTCGGCGCTGGGCGCCGGATGGCCGGGCATGCTGTTGTACAGCTGGGCGGTGAACTGGCTCAGTACGATTTCGGTCCGCAGCATGGATCCGAGGTGCTTGAGGAGTTCGGCCAGCCCGCCGCCGGTGAGGAGCGCGCGGGCCAGGATCTGGTGCCCCGCGATGAGCCGTTCCAGCTTGGTGAAGTGGTCCGCAGACTGGGCGTCGGCGACGAGCTTGCCGATCGCGATGAACGGGGTCTCATACGGGACCTCCACCACCGGCAGTCCCCAGCGGTTGGCCTCGGCAATCAGGGCCGGCGGAACGGCGTCGTGGGTCAGCCCGATCCCGAAACCGATTCCCACCGCCCCCGCGCGCTGGACCTGGCGGACGAAGCGGCGCTGTTCCGGCGCGCTCTTGAGCCGCATGCCGGTGGTGAGGACCAGTTCGCCGCCGTTCAGGAACCGCTGCGGGTCCTCCTGCTCGGTGACGGCCACCCAGGCGATGTCCTGGTGCCAGGTGGTTTCGGCGAGGCCGGCCTTGGCGAGTTTGAGGGACGGAACCCCCAGCAGGGCAGCGAGTGAAATGGCCATGGATTCAGGATAACCGGGGGCTGGTCAAGCGCACTAAACCATGGCGTAAACGGTGTGCAGGTGACTATTCCCCGGGGTTGACCGGCTGGCATAGGCTCGGAGCAGTCTCATTGGGTCCTTTTCAGCGCGAAAGAGGTTGTACACCGTGGTTCAAACCTTGCAAAACTTCATCAACGGCGAGTTTGTCACTCCGGCCGGAACCGGGGTCCTGGACATCGTCAACCCCACCAACGGCGACGTCGTGGCGAAGTCGCCGGTCTCGGTGCACGCCGACGTCGACGCCGCGATGACCGCCGCGAAAGAGGCGTTCAAGAGCTGGAAGCACACGACGCCGGGGCAGCGCCAGCTCATGCTGCTCAAGCTCGCCGACGCCGTCGAGGCCAACAGCGACGAACTCGTCGAAGCCCAGCACCGGAACACCGGCCAGGTCCGGTCCCTGATCGCGTCCGAGGAAGTTGCCGCCGGGGCAGACCAGCTGCGTTTCTTCGCTGGTGCCGCGCGCATCATGGAGGGCAAGTCCGCCGGAGAATACTTCGAGGGACACACCTCCTACGTCCGGCGCGAACCGATCGGCGTCGTCGCCCAGGTCGCCCCCTGGAACTACCCGTTCCTGATGGCCATCTGGAAGATCGGTCCCGCCCTGGCCGCGGGCAACACCGTGGTCCTCAAGCCCTCGGACACCACCCCGGAATCCACCCTCGTCCTGGCCCGCCTCGCCGGGGAGATCTTCCCGGCCGGCGTGCTCAACGTGGTCCTGGGCACCGGCGAGACCGGCGCCCTGATGGTGGAGCACAAGGTCCCGGGCCTGGTCTCCATCACCGGCTCCGTCCGGGCCGGCATCGCCGTCGCCTCCGGTGCCGCAAAGGGACTCAAGCGCGCCCACCTGGAGCTCGGCGGCAAGGCCCCCGCGGTCGTGTTCGCCGACGCCGACATCAAGAAGAGCGCCGCGGCCATCGCCGAGTTCGCCTTCTTCAACGCCGGCCAGGACTGCACCGCCATCGCCCGCGTGCTGGTCCAGGACACCGCCTACGACGATCTCGTGGCGGCCCTCGTGGAGCACACCAGGACCCTGCGCACCGGCTCGCAGAACGACGAGGACAACTACTTCGGCCCGCTGAACAACGTCAACCACTTCAACACGGTCAAAGCCCTGGTCGAGTCCCTGCCGGAGAACTGCAGGATCGAGACCGGCGGGCACCAGGCCGGGGAGAAGGGCTTCTTCTTCGAGCCCACCATCGTTACGGGCGCCAAGCAGAGCGACGACATCGTGCAGAAGGAAGCCTTCGGCCCGGTCATCACGGTGCAGAAGTTCAGCACCGAGGAAGAAGCCGTCGAGTTGGCGAACGACGTCGACTACGCCCTGGCCTCCAGCGTCTGGACCTCGAACCACGGCACCGCGATGCGCCTGAGCCGGGACCTCGACTTCGGCGCCGTCTGGATCAACACGCACATCCTCCTCACCGCCGAAATGCCGCACGGAGGCTTCAAGCAGTCCGGCTACGGCAAGGACCTGTCCATGTACGGCGTGGAGGACTACACGCGCATCAAGCACGTTATGAGCGCGCTCGATGCTTAACGCCGCCGCATAACGCCGTCGCATAACGCCGCTGCACAGACTCAACCTGACGCATAACCCGCGTGCATCAACCGCTCGCTTAGAAAGGCTTTCCCATGACCACCACCGCCCATGACATCACCTACCGTCTCGAGCAGAAGCGCCGCGTCCAGGCCGATTTCCCGGGACCGAAGTCCGTTGCCCTGACCCAGCGCCGCAAGGCCGTCGTCGCGGCCGGTGTCGCGTCCAGCGTTCCCGTGTTCGTCGCCGACGCCGATGGCGGCATCATCCACGACGTTGACGGCAACTCCTTCATCGACCTTGGCTCCGGCATTGCCGTGACGAGCGTCGGCGCCTCCGACCCCGCCGTCGTCGGCGCGGTCAAGGAAGCCGTGGAGCACTTCACCCACACCTGCTTTATGGTCACGCCCTACGAAGGCTATGTCGCCGTCGCCGAGCAGTTGAACCGACTCACGCCGGGCGACCACGAGAAGCGCACCGTGCTGTTCAACTCCGGCGCCGAGGCTGTCGAAAACGCCGTCAAGGTGGCCCGCCTCGCGACCGGCCGCGACGCCGTCGTCGCCTTCGACCACGCTTACCACGGACGCACCAACCTGACCATGGCGCTGACCGCGAAGGCCATGCCGTACAAGACCAACTTCGGCCCGTTCGCGCCCGAGGTCTACCGCATGCCGATGAGCTACCCGTTCCGCGAGGAAAACCCGGAGATCACCGGAGCCGAGGCCGCCCAGCGGGCCATCACCATGATCGAAAAGCAGATCGGCGGCGAGCAGGTGGCCGCGATCATCATCGAGCCCATCCAGGGCGAGGGCGGCTTCATCGTCCCCGCGGCCGGATTCCTGCCGGCGCTGGCTGCCTGGGCCAAGGACAAGGGCATCGTGTTCATCGCCGACGAGGTCCAGTCCGGGTTCTGCCGCACCGGCGAATGGTTCGCCGTGAACCACGAGGGCGTTGTCCCGGACATCATCACGATGGCCAAGGGCATCGCCGGCGGCATGCCGCTCTCCGCCATCACCGGCCGCGCCGAGCTGCTCGACGCCGTCCACCCGGGCGGCCTCGGCGGCACCTACGGCGGCAACCCGGTGGCCTGCGCCGCGGCCCTCGCGTCCATCGGTTCGATGGAGCAGTACGACCTCAACGCCCGTGCCCGCCACATCGAGGAGATCGCCCTCGGCAAGCTGCGCGAACTCGCCGCGGAACAGTCCGTGATCGGTGACGTCCGCGGACGCGGCGCCATGCTCGCGATCGAACTCGTCCAGGCCGGCACCAGGGAACCGAACCCGGAGCTGACCAAGGCCGTCGCCGCAGCCTGCCTCAAGGAAGGCGTTATCATCCTCACCTGCGGCACCTACGGCAACGTCATCCGCCTGCTGCCGCCGCTGGTCATCAGCGACGAGCTCCTGCTGGACGGCCTCCAGGTCCTGGCCGTGGCCATCAAGGCGAACGCTTAGCGGGCCCGGAAGTAGGACACCCGAAGAACAGGAGAGTCACGAGAGGGTCCCCCGTTCCTCTCCTGTGTTAATTAGCGTGCAATTTTCGCGGCGCGTCCTCCGGCGGCTACTTCCAGAAAGTGGTGTCAAGCTGGACCGCGACGACGTACAGGTGCTGGCCGCGCTCGATCTTCTCGACCTCGTAGACGCGCACCTTCGTCTCCGGAACCGCTGCCAGCGGCCGGCCGACGCCGATCCCGTAGCTCACCACCCCTTCAAAGTCCCCGGCCGGGGCGTAGCTGGCAAGGGCCGGGTATCCGATGGCCGGGGCGGGCGCGCTGGTGATGGTGCTTGCCGTTCCGTCCGCCGTGTGTGCCTGGGCCCCGCGGAACACCACCTTGAGGATGGCGCCGGTGCCGGGCATCGGCACGGGCAGGCCGCTGCCATCGGCGATCAGTTCGGGCACAAACTCGAGGTCGTAGGCCGGGAACCCGCCCTGGAACCGGAAGCTCAACTGGTCATAGGGCGGCGTCTCCCCGGGGTGCCGCCCGGCTCCGATGGCATACAGCGCGGGCAGGGGAGGCGCCGGCGGCGGGGCAACCGGTACCGGGTTCTCATGCGTGGCTGTGAACGGCCGGCCCGGGCCGGGCCAGGTCCAGTCGAGGGCGACGGTGGAGGAGATCACATGGTCGCCCGATTGCGGCGGGGCCGTCTCGTCCGAGTCCGCCGGGACGGTGGCGGACGCTGAAGGAGCCGCCGTCGTGGTGGCAGGGGTGTCCGAAGGAGCGGCGGACGAGGCAGCGGGCTGGCTGGTTCCGCCGGGTTGTGGTGCGGACGGCGTACAGGCGGTGAGTGCCAGCAGCAGGGCCAGTATCCCCACCCGGCCGTTCCGTGCGCTGACGTGGATCTTCCGGGTCCTGATCGCTCCCATGGTGTGTTCCCCTCGACCCTGCCAGCCTAGGGGCGGATGATTGCCCTGCTCAGGGCCGAAAGTCACGGCCCATCGCGGCAAATTCCGGGTTCCGCTGGGCTAGAGTCGTTCCTACCACTGCAGGAACGCAGACCGGCCGACGTCGCCCGGAACCCCCGGAGCAAAGCTGGCTTCTGCCACAGACCCATAAGGGGTTCATACATGCGATACGTAGTTGGCTACACCCCCAGCGAACGCGGCGCCGACGCCGTCGCCCTGGCCTCCGCGATGGCCCGCGCCCAGGGCGCGCACCTTGACCTGGTCTACGTTGTGGACCGGCGTACCCCCTACGTCGCGATGAACCCGGAGGGAAGCCGTGTCAGCGCCGCAGAGCAGGAAGTACTCAGTGCGGAACGGGAGGGCCTGTCCCTCGTCCCCCAGGACATCGAGGCCCGGTTCCATGTCCGCCAGGCCGAGTCGCACGCCGCCGGCCTCATTGATGCGGCCCTGGAATACAAGGCTGGACTGATCGTCGTGGGTGCCGCCAGCGCCGGGCTGTTCAAGCGGTACACCATTGGCAGCGCGGCCAACGCCCTGCTTCATGCCTCGCCCGTTCCAGTGGCGCTCGCCCCCCGGGGTTACCGCCGCACGGAGCCGATTGCGAGGCTGACCCTCGCGGTGGGCCAGCGCACCGGCGCGGAGGCGGCGATCGACGTCGCCATCGAGTCCGCCGAACGCCGCGGCCTCCCGCTGCGGCTGGTCTCCCTCGTGGAACTCGACGCCGAAGAGGACCGCGGCGCGAACATCAACGCGGCGCACGTCCACGCCAATACCGTCCTCACTGCCGCCGCCCACCGGCTCCCGGCCGGGCACCATGTCAGCGTCGAAGTTGCCCACGGGCGCACGATCGAAGAAGCGATCGATGATCTCGAATGGGACGAGGGCGAGATCCTGATCATGGGTTCGTCCCGCCTGGCGGAGAAGAACAAACTGTTCATCGGCAGCACCGCCCACAAGGTGCTCCTTGCCCTGCCGGTACCCATGGTGGTGGTCCCGCGCGACTATGAGCGGATCAACACCAGCCCCGAGGACTGACAGCGCCGGCGTGCACCGGCCGCCTGGGCCAGTCTCAGGCGGCCGCGCGGGCCAGTTTCCGGTTCACGGAATTCTTTCGTGTGGCCAGCAGCATGTCCATGGTCAGCACCAGCAGCGCCAGCCAGACGACGCCGAACCCGATCCAGCGGTCGGTCGTCATGGGTTCGTGGAACACGGCGAGCGCCACGATGAACTGCAGCACGGGGGCGAAGTACTGCAGCAGCCCGATCGTGGTCATCGGCAGGCGCCGGGCGGAGGCGCCGAAGAACAGCAACGGCACCGCGGTGATGATGCCCGACGCCGCCAGGAGCCAGAAGTGCCCGGGGCCGTGGGCTGCCAGCGTTGCGGCGCCCGTGAGCGCCAGGACCGTCATCGCAGCCGCGGCCACCGGCGCCAGCACGATCGTCTCGACCGTGAGGCTGGTGATCGCATCAGCGCGCGGGCCGACGCGCTTCTTGACGAAGCCATAGAGGCCGAAGCTCAGCGCCAGGGTCAGGGCAATCCACGGCGGTTTGCCGTAGGAAACCGTCAGGACGCCCACGGCGATGAAGCCGATTCCGACGGCGGCCCACTGCAGCGGCCGCAGTTTCTCCTTCAGCACCACCACACCCAGCAGAACGGAGACGAGCGGGTTGATGAAGTACCCCAATGAGGCTTCGACAGCCTGTCCGGTGGTCACGCCGTACACATAGGTCAGCCAGTTCACCGCGATCAGGACAGCGGCGATGATCAGCGGGAAGATCAGCCTGCGGTTCCGGAACGCTGCGCCCAGGACACGCCAGGAACGGGTGACGGTGATCAGCAGGGCGCAGAAAATGAGCGACCACAGCACCCGGTTGGCCACAATCTCCACTGCCCCCGCCGGTTGCAGCAGGATGAAGTAGAGGGGCATCAGCCCCCACAGGCCGTAGGCGCCGATCCCGAAGACGATTCCGGCCGTCGTGTCCGTGTCCACTGCCTTGAGGGCGGGCGCCTTGCCGGTCTTCAGCGGCCCCTGAGTCCCGGACTTAAGGGCCGCCGCGGCGGCGTTCGGCGGGGAGACGGGTCCGGTGGGAGTAGGCACGTAGCCCATAACACCATGCTGCGGGCGGGTATTCCATCAAATGGTCCGTACCGGTCCCCGGCGCCGGTTCAGCCTTCCCGCTCCGCGTAGACAACGTAGTTCTGCTGGGCTCCCGCGTCGTTGAGCTGGAAGCACGTCAGCAGCACCAGCCGGCCGGGTACGGCGGCCCAGAGGTCATCGTGTTCCTCGAGTGTCGACTTCACATAGCCGGCCGTCGCGGTGACCCGATAGGTGGTGGTGCGCTCGGGTGTGGCGACCAGTACGGCATCGCCCGGCTGTACTCGACCCGCACCGGCCTGGATGTCCATCAGTCCGTTGAACGCCGCGTAGCCCAGGTTCCAGGAATGGGCGGCCAGATACGTAGTGTTGGTGGCCCCGGCGCCGGACGGGCCGTAGTCGCTGATCCAGTAGGCGAAACCGTTCGACGGCGGGTTCACGCGGCGATCCGCGGGCAGTGGCATGGGCAGCACCGGGATGTCCATCCCCAGACGCGGCAACCGGACCCGCACGGGCTGGCCGGCCCTGGCCGGCGTGTGCTCCAGTTCCCGGGTGGCGAGCGTTTCTGCCTCCTCCGGCGTGTTGACCAGCAGCGTGTCCGCCGTGTTCCCGGTGGCGGCGCGGGTCGGTTGCGGTGCCGGTCCGGCCGTCTGCCCGGGGACGGCCAGCAGCGGCCGGGCACCGGTCAGCAGGGGGATTCCGTACAGCAGCACCAGGGTCAGGCCGAGCTCGGCCAGCAGCGGCCGGGCACCGGTCAGCAGGGGGATTCCGTACAGCAGCACCAGGGTCAGGCCGAGCTCGGCCAGGCCGAGGGCGGCAAGATCCCGGGTGCGGCGGCGTCCGCGCCCGGCGGAACCGGTGGATCGTCGCATTTACCCGAAGCGTCCGTTCACGTAGTCGCTGGTGCGCTCGTCCTGGGGATAGTTGAACATGGCGTCGGTGGGCCCGTACTCAACGATCGCTCCGGGGTCGTTCTGCGCGGCCAGGAAGAAGGCACAGGTGTCCGAGATGCGGGCGGCCTGCTGCATGTTGTGGGTGACAATGACAACGGTGACCTGGCCCCGCAGCGAGGCGATGGTTTCCTCGACGCGCCGGGTGGAGGTGGGGTCCAGCGCCGAGCACGGCTCATCCATGAGCAGCACACGCGGGGAGACCGCCAGGGACCGGGCGATACACAGCCGCTGCTGCTGGCCGCCGGACAGTCCGCCGCCGGGCTGGTGGAGCCGGTCCTTGACCTCCTCCCACAGGGATGCCTTGCGCAGTGAATCCTCTACCACGAAGTCCTTTTCGGCCCGGCCGGCCTTGATGCCGGCGAGCTTGAGGCCTGCGATGGTGTTCTCGTAAATGGACATGGCAGGGAACGGGTTGGCCTTCTGGAAGACCATGCCAATGTGGCGGCGGGCCATTGTCACCCGTCGGCCGGGATCGTAGATATCCGAGCCATCCAGCAGCACCTGCCCGGCCAGGGAGGCCGTGGGCACCATTTCGTGCATCCGGTTGAGGATCCGAAGGAAAGTCGACTTGCCGCAGCCCGAGGGACCGATCAGGGCGGTCACCTGTCCCGCAGCCATGTTCAGGGAGACCCGGTCCAGGACCTTGCGCTCGCCGAACCAGGCGCTGACTGCGTGGGCGTCGAGCTCGGCCGCTTCGCTGCCCGCGAACGGGTCAGGCACGGCCTCGCCGTCGGGCGGATCGAACAGGGCCAGGGCGTGGCCGGAGCTTGATTGCATCGTCATGAAGGTTTGTTCCTTTGGCGTTTGTGACTTAGAGGAGGTTGGGGAGCAGGAGACTGACCTGGGTGCCGGTCAGCACGGACAGCGCCCCGAGGGTCGGCAGGAAGACCAACCAGGTTTCCCGTTGGCCCCAGCGGTACCAGGACCAGACAGCGGCCAGGGAAACCAGGATCAGCAATTCAAGGCAGACCAGGAGCCCCACCAGGTCCGAGGTGTCGGAGCCCATGGGGAGCTCAGCGGCAGTCAGGGACGCGGGATAGAGGACCGGCGCTGCTTTGGGGACGGGCTTGGACACCAGCTTGGCATCCACCCGCAGGGCACCGTCGGGGAGGAACACCGGGCCGGCCGCCGTGGTCAGCGTCAGACGGCCCTCGTCGCTTGTGGGTATCGGCGGGCCCGGATCACCGGCGCGGCGCTGGCCGGTTACCTCGAACTCGGCCACTCCCAGTCCGGTGGTGACCGTGAACCGTTCTCCCGGTTCCAGACCGGCCAGCCGGCCAAAGACTCCGCCGTAGGCGGCGGCCCTGCCCATGAGGACGCTGGTCCCGCTCTGCCCCGGCAGGGGAGTGTCCCGCCGGTGGCCGACGCCGTCCATCAGTTCCCGGGACGACGTTCCCTCCAGCACCGTCTCCTGCAGGTTCAGGGCGGGAATCGAGAGCAGGGCCACTGGCGTCCCGGGGGCCACCAGCGTCCCGTCATGGGTGGTCTGTCCCAGGGGGGCCGAGCCTTCCGCCAGTCCCGTCCTCAGCTCTTCAAAAAGCCGGGTCTGGGCGGTGGCGTGCTGCACCTGCGAGACCACCACAATGTTGATGATCTGTCCGAAAAGGATCACCGACACCATCGCCAGTCCCAGCGAAAATGCCTTGTGGACGGGCGACGGCGGCAGCCTGGCCGGGGCGGGTCGGCGGGTGTTCCGGACGGCACGCCGCAGCCTGGGGAGCAGGCCGCGGCGCAGGGAACGGGTGCCGCTTTGGCGGCGGCTGGTCAGTGTGTCCGTCATGCGTTCGTGCCGCCCTTGCTGCGCACACGCCTTGCCAGGGCGCCGACGGCCAGCGGCGGAACGAGCACCAGCAGGCCCACCAGGCCACCGATGATCAGCAGGAGGTTCTGCGGTTGTCCCCATCCGCGGCTGGACGCCAGCGTGGTGGTGACCGGCGTCAACTGCTGGGCGGCGCTGGCGGTACCGGCTCCGGCGTCGGTGCAGGTGCCGCTGTCCGGGTCACACGTCGCCGGGCCGGCGGCGGGACCTGCCTCTGCCTGGGCGTCGGTTCCGGCGGCCTGCTCCGCGGCCTGGGCCGTGGTGGCGGCCGCTTCGGGCCCGGCGGCCGTCGTGGCCCCTGCCGGTCCCTGGTTGACGGCCGCGTCAGCACCCCGCCATGGCGCCTGGCAGGCAGCATCACAGGCTTTGTCGAACGGTGCCGTCCGCACCAGCTGGTTGGCTGAGGGCGAGTCGCCGGGTTTGAACGTGGGGTTGTTGCAGGCAGGTGCCGAGCCGCCGGAGACGCTGTCCCGGGTCTGGTCCATCTTGCGCATGGTCTCCTGGTCCACGCCCGGAATCTTGCGGATCTGTTCCATCCCGGCCAGGACCAGGTTCATGGGCAGCGGCGAGTAGCCGAGCTGGCCCATCGGCCGCTGCCCCTCGCACAAGGCGTAGTTCGCGAAGAACCCGAGGGTGGCGCCCTGGGCCGGGTTCAAGGCGTTGGTCGCCTGCGTGGGGACAACCATGTAGGAGTAGGCGGACATCGGGTAGCTGCGGGGGTCCTGGTAGCCGTACACGGCGGAGAGGTCCTGCGACAGGTAATTCGGTGAGCCCTTGTCCTGGTTGATTTTCGCCTTCGTCAGGGCCACGGCTACGGCGTGCTCGGTGGGCAGCGTGTAGAAGCCCGCCGCGTTCTTGACCTGCGCCGCCGGGAAGCCGATGCCCTGGGCGTAGGAGTACTCGTCATAGTTGATCGTGTACTGGTTGTTCGCCGTGTAGGTGGTGACGCCCTGGGATCCGTTCTGCGCCACGAAGTTCTTCAGTCCCGGGTTTGTGGGGAAGAAGGACGTGGCGTGCAGTGGATCGCAGCCGGTGACGGCGCACAGCTTCGCGTAGTCGGCAGGGAACTGGCGCAGCAGCCAGAGGGTGAATTGGGCCGTTGCGCCGGAGCCGTCCGAGCGGACCACCACGTTGATGGTGGCGTCAGGCAGCGCCACGCCCGGGTTGTCAGCGGCGATGATGGGATCGTTCCAGCGGGTGGCCTGGCCCGTGAAGATCTTGGCGATGGCCGGCTGGGAAAGTTTGAGGCTGGTCATCCGGGAACTGCCGGTCTTGAGGTTGTACATGAAGGCGGTGCCGCCGGCCACCACGGGCAGCATGCCGTAAGAGAACCCCGGCATGCTGTTGTCACGCGGATCCGCGGTGTCCCCGGTGTAAGGGATTTCCGACACGGCGAACTGCTTCATCTGGTCCGCGAATTCCTTGCGGCCGGTGGAGGATCCCTTGTTCTCGTAGTCCACGGTCACCCCTTGGGCGCCGACCCGTGCGATCCAGTCCTGCAGCGCGTTGCCCGCCCACGAGGATCCGGAACCGCCAATGCGCAGGTAGTTGGCGGCCTGGGCCGGCGCAAGACCAGCAAACACCATGCCCACCGAGAGCAGAATTCCCAGGACCGCCGGGACGGCCCGGCGCTTGGACAGGGGGCGGATCATTTGTTCTCCTGCGGGTTGTCGGAAGGGTTCGTGCCCAGGCCCGCCAGGAGCTGGGCGTGGTTGCGTTCAATGCGGGGCAGATCCCGGCGGGACCGGGCGGCCGTGCGGCGCGCCTGGCTCTGTGTTTGCTTGCCGGCGTCCTGGCCGCCGATGATTCGGGCCAGGATGAACAGCACCAGCACCACAAACAGCAGGAACGCGGCCGTGGCGAACCCGCGGGCAACCATGTCCGGCACCGGGGAACGCACGTAGTCAAGGGCGGCCAGGGGCAGCGGTGTCTGCGGCCCGGAAAACGGGTTGACGTTCATGACTCCGGTAAAGCCCGAGGTCAGCATGACCGGAGCGGTCTCGCCGATGCCGTGGGCCGTGGCCAGGATGACGCCGGTGGTCAGGCCGGAGCGGACCGTGGGCAACACGATGTGCCACACCACACGCCACTGGCCCGCGCCCAGAGCCAGGCCGGCTTCGCGCAGGTTGCCGGGCACCAGGCGGAGAACGACGTCGGCCGAGCGGATCATGATCGGCAGCATCAGCACGGTGATGGCCAGCGAAGCGGCAAAACCGTTGGTCTGGTGGGTGATGGACATCACCACGGCGGCATAGATGAACAGGCCCGCAACGACCGAGGGCAGCGCCGTCATCGCCTCCACGACCGTGCGCACGATGCGTGCCATCCGTCCGCCCACCTCGTTGAGGAAGACCGCCGTCGTCAGTCCCAGGGGAATGGTGATGGCGAGGGCGATGGCGATCTGTTCCAACGTTCCCACCAGGGCATGCAGGACGCCGCCCTGGTCCAAGCCGGACAGGGGGCCGGCGCCCGTCATGTCCGTGGTGAAAAAGTTCAGGTGGAACAGCGCGTCCTGGCCACGGGCAAACGTGAACATGACCACCAGGCCCAGCGTGCCGGCGACGGCGGCGCCGGCCGAGCTGAGCAGCACCGTCACCAGGCTGTTGCGTACCGCCGGCGCCCGTTGCCGCAAGTGCACCAGTGCGGTGTACAACAGCAGGAACCACAAGTAGGAAACAATGAACAGCCAGCCCAGGGGGATCAGCCCGAGCGCCACGGTGAGCAGGAGGCCCATGCCCAATCCGCCCGCGGCTGCGCCGGCGAGTGAAAAGACGTGGTCCCGGCCTGCCCCCAGCCGGACCCGGACTTCTTCCGGGGCACCGGCCCGTTTGGCCAACAGCGGGAGCTCGGTGGCCGGGCGAACGGGCCCGGCTGCCGGCAGCGGGGTCGCCTGCAGGGTGTCAGTCGCGTCGTCAGTTGTTGCAGTCATGGTCAGCCCTCACTCTCTGCACCGGACCGGGACCTCGCCATGATGGCCGAGGCCGTGATGTTGACCAGCATGGTGATCACGAAGAGCGTCAATCCTGCGGCCATGAGCGCGCCCATGGCCGATTCGTTGGACTCCGAGTACTTCAGCGCAATCATGGCGGCGATCGAATTGGCGCCCTTTTCCAGCACGTGGAAGTTGACCGCATAGACAGGGCTGATGATGAGGTAGATGGCGATAGTCTCGCCCAGCGCCCGGCCGAGCCCGAGCATGGTGCCGCCGATGATCCCGCCCCGGCCGAAGGGCAGCACCACCGTCAGGATCATGCCCAACCGCGTGGCTCCCAGGGCATAGGCGCCCTCGCGTTCCCCGGTAGGCGCCCGCCGGAACGACTCGGTCATGATCGAGGTCTGGATCGGAACAATCATCATGGCCACCACCAACCCGGCGATGAAGGCGGAGGCGGTGTACGGCACGGTGTCCCGCAGCGGGCTGCCGGGATCCACGCCGTCGACCCGCAGGAAAGGTATCCAGCCGAACCAGGTGGAGAGCCATTTGCTGAAATCCACCACACTGGGCTGCAGCATGTAGGCGCCCCACAGGCCGAAGACCACCGACGGCACGGCGGCCAGGAGGTCGATCAGGCTGGTCAGTGCCTTCTGCAGCCACCCGGTGGCGACTTCGGTGATGAACAGCGCAGTCCCCAGGGCCAGCGGCATCGCGACGGCCAAGGCAACCGTGGCGATCTGCACCGTGCCCCACAGGACCGCGGCGATGCCGAAGTCATTGGTTTCCGGCGCCCAGTTCTGGGTGGTCAAGAAGGTGCCCAGCCCCACTTCGCCGATGGCGCCGATGCCGTTGCCGGCCAGGAAGAGGCCCACCAGGGCCATGATGGCCAGGACGACGCCGCCGCCGACCCGCGTGACGGCCCGGAAGAGATAGTCCTGCTGTTCCAACAGTTGCTGCAGGGGGCGGGGGACGTCCTGCGCTTCACCGGAGCGGGTCCCGGGCAATACCGTGCTCATTTGCGCCGTCCCCGGGCCAGCAACGGCGCTGCCGCGGCGCTGGCCAAAGCTGCGGCCAGTCCGATCACGAGCGCGTACTGCGGCCAGGCGCTGCTGGTAGCCGCGGTCCGGCCGGGCACTGGCGCGGCCGCGACGGGGGCGGCCGCCGGGGCCGCTGCCGGGACGGCATTTGCTGCGGCCGCGGCCGGTGGTGCCGGCACGAGAGCGGCGACGGCGGGCACGTTCGCGCCGGAGCCGGACTCCATCGGCAGCACCTGGGTGGTGACGGCCTCGGGCTGCTGCGGCCCGGGGACGCCCTGCAATGCCTGGATGCCCGCCGCGGCCAGCTTCAGCAGGGGCGCCGTCAGGGGCGCATAGCCGGGGGGCAGCATCCCGCTGCCGAACCCGGTCTTCTGGCCCTCAATGCTGACATAGGAGAACAGCTGGGCGTAGGTGGCGGCCTGGGACTGGCTGATCGAGGCCAGGTTCACCGCACCGTAAACGGGCAGGGTGAGCGGATAGGCGGAGGTGTAATCCGGAACCGTAGCGGCCCGCAAAACTCCGGGGATTCCGGTGGGTTCGAACTGGGCGGCGGCGGCCTGCAGGCTGCTGCTGCTGGCCCCCACACACTGCGAGCCTTCGCCGTTGCACAGCTGGGCGGTGGGCAGCTGGAACTTTGCCGCCGAGGCGGCGTCCGTGATGGACAACACGCTGCGGCTGCCATAGCCCTGGCGGGGCACAGCCTTGTAGGCCGGCGGGCTGCAGTCAGCGCACCAGGACGTGGTGGATGCGGGCTGGGCGCGGACGGTGTTCTGGGCCGCGGCGGCCATGTCCTGGACCCGTGCGTACTGATCGCCCACGGTCAACGCCGGCTGGTCAATGGAACCATCGCTGTTGCGGGTGGCCGGCCTCTGGGCCCAGTAGACCTGGGGATAGGACGCTCCCTCGGAGGGGTAGGACTGGCGGGCGTAGCTGAAACCGTCCGGCAGCTTCGTCTCGGCGATCTTCTGACCGGCCAGCTTGTCCAGTTCAACGGCCTGTTCCGGGCATTCGCCGTAGGTCCGGGTGGAGTAGAAGGGATTGATGCTCATGCCGGAAGGATCCGGGCAGCCGTTCAGGAAGGCCCTGGCGTCCTTGTCATTGAGCAGCCACTCCCAGACGGCGGCGGCGGCATCCGAGCGCAGGCCTTCCACAACGGGCGGGTTGAGGTTGCCTGACGAGCCGAGGCCCTTCGGGTTTAGTTTCCGGAACTCCGGATCATTCTGGATCGAGTATGTCATCGGCTGCCCGTAGGCCTTGTTGCCGGGCTTGGTGAAAGGGGCGTCCACCGCAGAGGCTGGAGCGGTGTGCTGTACGTAGCTCTGCGTCAGCAGCTTGGCCAGGAGCCGGGCGTTCAGTTTCAGCTCGCGCACCAGACCCGCGCTGCGCACCTTGTCTGCCTCCCATTCCGCCTTGTCCTGGTAGCCGCAATCGGCCAGGGTGTAGGGCGTGAACGCTGCCGTACAGGCATTATCAATCGTCATGGCGATGACGACGCCGGCCAGTGCCGCGGGCACGTAGAGCGCGCCGATGTCAGCCGATGCCGGTCGGGTGGTGAAGGCCAGGCTGCCCGGCTGCTGCAACTGCGTGCGGGCCTGCAGGTCCGCCAACGGAGAGAATCCCAGCGTGAATTTCCTGGTCTCGCAGATGGCCGGAATCCATGACTTCATGGCGACTGCCAGGGCCTCGGAGCCGACGCTCAGGGTGGCCGCCTGGTCGGTGGGGCAGACGGCCGCGACATCCTGGAAATTGAGCGGGACCTGCACGCGCATCGCCCACAGGCTGGGCGTGAGCGGCCCGGCGGGCAGGATGGCGTCGATCGCGGCTGTGCGGGGCACGGCCACCAGCCAGCATTTGGCCACGCTGGGTGCATCGGGGCGGTAGCCGCAGCCCAGGCCCGAGGCTTCTGCACCGCTCTGCACCTCGAAGGTGCGGGAACCGGCGCCCTGTTCGGAGGACAGGAAGCGGGAGAACTCGTTGGTACTGGTCCGGCCAAAGTACGGGTTGCGGTATTCGCTGAGGTTGAAGCCGTCCCTGATCCGGGTTTCTTTCCCGTCGACGGCCACGAACGGGGCCGGAAGGTTCATCGTGGGCGACGCCGGATCGGCCGCTTCCCAGTCGCCGCCGCGAACCAGCGGATCGTTCAGCAGCGAACGCTGGTGCGCCGTGTTGGAGATGTCGCCGTCCAGGCCCGTCGCCCCGAATTGGCATGTGGACGGATCTGGTTCGGTGGCCGCAGGATCCGGCAGTTTGTCCGCTCCCGGCCGTCCCCAGCACTGGAACACCTGCAGATAGGAGGTGCTGGCGCCGTTGCTGCCGGCGGCCGGATCCATGCCGGTGAAGCTGACCGTCACTGACTGGTTCTGGAGGTTCTTGGTCTGGGACACCGCCAGTGAGAGACCGCCCAGTCCGTTGCCGGCCCCGAAGGCGCGGCTGGCTGCGTCGCGCAGCCGCTGATCGACGTCGTTGTAGGTCTTGCCGGCGGTATGCCGCAGCTGTTGCTGTGCGTCGCGCGGCACCCGGCTTTCGAGCGCATTGTTGGTGTTGTCCCAGCTGACAGTTGCCGAGCTGTCGCTGACCATGGACCCCTGGGCCCCCCAGTCGCTTCCCGGAACGGGAGGAGCGGCGGCCACAGGGGTCAGCGAGCCCAGCAGCAGCGCGGCGACGGCGCCGGTGGCAGCCAGCGCGGGCGCCCAGACCGCGGCGCGCCGCCGGGTGCCGGGCAGCGTGCGGCGGGTATTCCGTGGAATCGACATGAATTTATTCTTTCCAATATTTCGGGGAGGGCAGCCAGCGATGTGATCAGCCATTTCGCAACACAGCGAAATACCCGGCTGGGATTCTGCACAAACCGCCAAACCATTATTTCGCGTTACCCCTTTGGGGCGGCCCTGGCTTGACTAAGGAAGGATTTCCGCAAGGTGAACAGAAAGAAGTAGTTTCTGAAAAAGGAATTGCCCGGACCCCGCGGGGTCCGGGCAATTCGTCGTAAATCAGGCCTGGCTGGCCTTGCGGCGCCGGGACAGGTATACCCCGCCACCCAAGCCCATGAGCGTCAGGCCGCCCACGACCATGGCGGCCAGCCCCGCCGTACCGGCAGGGGTGGCGGTGACGGTGCTCATCCAGTTGGTGTCGGCCAGGAAGGGCGCGTTGGCCTGGCCTGCAACGTTCAGGCCGGTGACCTGGAATGTCGCGCCCGATGCTCCGGTCAGGACCAGGGTGTGAGTGCCGGCAGGCAGGCCGGCCGGCACCGTGAAGGTGTAGCTGACCGAACCGTCGGCGTTTGCCGGCTCTTCAGAATTGAGAGTGTAGACATCGCTGCCGTGTGAGGAGTTCGGGCGGGGAGTTGTTCAGCTGAGGTGAGGGCCTTGGGAGAGAATCAAGGTATCTACTCCGC